>DATGZZ010000074.1:0-35639 GCA_035296945.1 Reyranella sp. | reverse complement strand
GAGAGCTACCCGATCCTGCGTTTCAGCGAGGTGCCCGAGATGCAGGTCGAGTTCGTCGACGGCGCCGGAAATCCCACCCTGGGCGTCGGCGAATGCACGGTCGGCCCGACCGCCGCCGCCATCGGAAATGCCGTGAATCATGCGCTCGGAGTGCGTATTCACGACATGCCGCTCACCCGTGAGCGCATCATGGCGGCGTTGCTGAAAACCTGACGCGGCCCTGCTATGCTGCAGGCGTCGGCCGAGAGGAACGGGAGCAGTCTTTGATGCGTGTGTTGGTGTTGTTGTTTGTCCTGCTCAGCATGCCGGCTGTCGCCACCGGACAGGCGCTGGCGCAGCAGACACAACAGAAGTCCTCGGGGTCGGGGTCGGGGTCAGGGTCGCAGAGCACCCAGACGCCACGGCATCCGGGCGACTATTGCACGAGTCACTGCCGCTCCAACGAGATCCCGTGCGGCCGCGGATGCATGTCGTCCACCAGCACAATGAAATGCACCGCGAAGGTCACCACCACCTGCGTGGGCAAGCCCTGAATTGAAGCTTTTTAGGCCGCGGCCTGAACGGCCGTCGGCCCGTCGCCGGCCAGCGTCGTGCGGCGCATGTCGCGCGGCTCGTTGGCCGGGAAGGGACGCGCGCGGTGCATGGTCTGGCGGTTGTCCCACATCACCAGGTCGCCCAGCCGCCATTTGTGGGTGTAGACGAACTCGCGCTGGGTGGCGTGCTCGATCAGGTCGCGCAGGTAGCCGCGCGCCTCAGGCATCGGCCAGCCGACGATGCCGCCGGCGTGTGACGACAGATAAAGAGACTTGCGGCCTGTCACCGGATGGGTGCGCACCATGCACTGGAGCACCGGCCGGAACCGCTCGCGCTCCTCGTCGGTGAAGTCGCTAAAGCCGATGATCTGGCGCGAGAACATCTGCGAATGCTCGCACACCATGTTCTCGACCTCGGCCTTGGTCTCGTCGTCGAGCGCATCGTAGGCCGCGCGCATGTCGGCGAACTGGGTGTTGCCGCCCTTGGACGGGATGCTGATGGCATGCAGCAGCGAGTACTTCGCCGGCACCACCTTGAACGAGGAATCCGAGTGCCACAGCCGGTTGCCGATGGCGAACAGCCGGCGGCGGTCGTCGCGCGGATACGGCGTGTTGTTCTTGTCGAGGTTGGAGACGTCGGCGAAGGTCGTCGGCAGGCGGGTTTCGCTGGCCGCGCGCAGGCTGGTGCCGATCGCGTGTTCGATCTCGCCCAGGCTGCGCGTGAAGGCGAGCTGTTGGGCGTCGTCGATCTTCTGTTCGCGGAACACCAGCACGGCGTACTGGTCCATGCCGGCATGGATCGCCGCGACTTCTTCCTTGGTGAGCGGGCGCCGCATGTCGACGCCCTCGACCTCGCCCGCGAAGCACGGCCCGACCTGGCGGATGGAGATGGTCATGACTCGTCTCCTCTTTGGCCTTTCGTTTCTTCTTCCTTCTCACTTTCCTGTTCCTCTCCCCCGCTAGGGGGAGAGGTTAGGTGAGGGGGCTTCGAAGGCAGTCTGTAACCCCCTCACCCAGCCTCTCCCCCTAGCGGGGGAGAGGAGCATGACGATGAGCCGGCCTCGCTAACGCAGCGGCGACCAGCCCGCCGGCACGGCGAACTTGTTCTCCTGCTTGAGCAAGGTCACGCTCTCGTGCCGCGGCGGCGGCCAGACGCCCGGCTTCATCGCCTGGGCGCGGCGTGTCTCGCGGTCGGCCATGTTCTTGTAGGCCCAGACATGGACCCACTGGTTGAGCGCGCCGATGTCGGTGAAGCCCGCGAAGATCAGCGGCGAGATGGCGGACCGCGCCTTGATCAGGGGCGACCACGCCTCGATCACCTTGGGGATGGCGCCGGGGCCGTAGGTGTAGGTGCGGAACTCGTAGATGCCGCCATGCTCGCCCGGCTCGAAGTGCGGCGAGAACGGTGCGGGATGGAGGATCTTGCTCTCCATCTCGATGATGTGCTCGGAGGTCTTGGGCGGCCATACGCCGGTCCTGATCGCTTCGGCGCGGATATGGTCGCGCTCGTTGAGGTCCTTGTAGGGCCAGACATGGATGATTTGGTTGAGGGTGCCGACCTCGGTGCGCCAAAAGCCGCCGAAGCGCGACAGCTTGGTGCGCGCCGGCAGGGCGGCGCCCCACAGCTCCTCGACCTTGGGGATGCTGCCCGGCTTCATGAGATAGGTGCGCATTTCAAAGATCATCAGTCTCTCCTTTTCAATCTGCCGCCGCGGCGGCCCGCGCGGGCCGGAACGCCGGCATCACTTCCTTGGCGAAGCGGTCGAGCTGCTCGAGCGTGTCGGCCAGATGTGTGCCGAGCGGCATGGTGCAGATGACCCGCTCGAGGCCGGGATAGCGCTGCTCGACCTTTTTCAGCTCCTCGACGATGTCGGCCGGTGTGCCGGCTAAAAAGCCGCCCGCCTTCACCGCATCTTCGATGCGCGGCAGTTTCGTGTTGGGCACCAAGCTGGGATCGCGCATGGCGGCGATCTGCTCCTCGGTGATGGCGCGCACCAGCCTGAGCTCGCCGAACATCTTCATGTTCTCTTCGTAGAAGTTGGCGGCCTTGGCGATGGCCGCCTCGCGGCTTTCGGCGATGCATAACTGGTAGCCCAGCGCCAGGCGCTCGCCCGGCTTGAGTTCGATCCCGCGGCGCTGATAGGCGGCGCGGAATTCGGTCATGTGGCGGTCGACGGCGCCGCCCTCGGCCGAGCCGCCACCGATCACGCCCGAGATGCCGTACTTGGCCATGAAGTCGAAGGCGCGCTGCGAGCCGCTCTGGATGGGCTGCCAGCATTCGACCGGCCGGCGCAGGGGCCGCGGCACCAGCGTCAGTTCCTTCAGCGTGTAGCCGCGATAGGGCACCTCGGGCGGCAGGGTGAAGTATTTGCCCTTGTGGCTGAAGCGCTCCTCGTTGAAGGACTTGAAGATGACGTCGACGCCTTCCTCGAACAGCTCGCGGTTGGCGTCCTGGTCGATCAGCGGCGAGCCGAAGGTCTCGACCTCGCGGGTGTGGTAGCCGCGGCCGATGCCGAAGATGACGCGGCCGCCGGTCAGGATGTCGGCCATGGCGTAGTCTTCAGCGAGCCGCAGCGGATGCCACATCGGCACGATGTTGAAGCCGCAACCGATGTTGAGGTTTTTGGTCACGCCGCAAAGGTGCGTCGCCATCATCAGCAGGTTGGGGATGCACTCCGTCCCTTCCGGCTGGAAATGGTGCTCGGCCATCCAGAAGGTGTTGTAGCCCAGCCGGTCCATATGCTTGGCATAGGCCACCGTCTTGTGCATGACGTCGGCCAGCTCCTCGTTGGAATACCAGCGGTCGTTGATCGGCTTGCCGAGGTAGCCGGCATCTTCCAGGTCGACCGAGCCGACATAGGAACTGTCGAATTTGGTGATCATGGCCTGTTCCCTCCCGGGCCTTATTTGCAGGTAGTTCCGCATTTTTTGCAGGGGCTGCCAATGAAGAATCGTGCAAAGCTCCCCTTCCCCTGATGGAGGCGAAGCCATGCCAAAGGACGGCAAGCAGTACGACCGCAGCGCCGAGGACCTCGGCAATATCGTCGGTCTGGAACACGTCAACCTGCAGGTCGAGGACCAGGGCCTGACCACGCTGTTCTACATCAGCGGCCTGGGATTGACGCGCGATCCCTACCTGATGACCAGCATCGACAACATGTGGGTCAATGTCGGCCACAGCCAGTTCCACCTGATCACCGGCAAGCCGCAGCATCTGCGCGGCCGCACCGGCCTGGTCATTCCGGATCGCGAAGCGCTGCTGCAGCGCCTCGAGAAGATGAAGAAGCCGCTCGAGGGCACGCGCTTTGCCTTCAAGGAGCGCGACGACCATGTCGAGACCACGTGTCCGTGGGGCAACAAGCTCCTGATCCACGAAGCCGGCAGCTTCGGCCGCATGCAGCTCGGCATGCCCTACGTCGAGTTCGACGTGCCGGCGGGCTCAGCCAAGGCCATCGCCGATTTCTATCGCAAGGTCTTCGAGACGCCGGCCAGCGTCGACGAGACGGGCGACATGCCGGCGGCGCGGGTTTCAGTCGGCCCCTCGCAGGAACTGGTGTTCCGCGAGACCAAGTCGAAGCTCGCGGCCTATGACGGCCATCACATCCAGGTCTACGTCGCGAATTTCTCGCGGCCGCACAAGCGGCTGCTCGAGCGCCAGCTCATCACCGAGGAGAGCAACCAGTACCAGTACCGCTTCGAGCAGATCACCGATCTCGAGACCGGCAAGCACCTGTTCCAGATCGAGCACGAGGTGCGCTGCATGACCCACCCGCTCTATGCGCGGCCGCTGGTCAACCGCAATCCGGCCCAGACCAACCGCAATTACGTGCCTGGCCGCGATGCCTGGGTGGCCGAGCCGATGACGCCGGAGATGGACGATCCGCGCATGGCCATGCGCCAGCGGCGGTTCGAGGCGGTGACGCGGCGCCGGCAGGCGGCAGAGTAGAGTTCGGCCTGCCGCCACACTTCGTCGCTCCAATGGGAGCACAGAGCCATGGCTTCAACGGAAGCGATCCTGACGACGCTGCGAAAGAGGTTTCGCAGCGAAGGGCACGTGCCGCACGACGAGATGGATATGCTGCACGAAACCGGAAAGGCTCCGGAAGCGCTTCTGTATTCGCTGCTGTTCGTTCCGACGCTTTTCATCGTCGACGACAGCGTGTTGCTGACGCATGGGGTCGACGACGCAGAGCGGCACTTCCTGGAAGCCAAGAGGGCAAGCGGCATGCCCTTGGAGCGTCTCGAAGCCTCCATCAACAGGGTGGAGATCCCCTTCCTGTTCATCGACAGAGACCTCGACGATGACGAGGAGCGTCTGCTCGCGGAGCAGATTGCCGAGGCATGGCGTGGCGCGCTGGCGGTATTCTGTCCCGAGCGGCGCTTCATGGTGAAAGTCATTCCGCCAGAAGAGAACGGCGACGTCACCGCGGTCGAATTCTTCGAACGTCGTTCGGAGCCAGGCTGATCGTTGGGGTGCCGGCATCGGCTTCGCGCCGTTCTGGCTGGTGCCTCGTCGACCGCGGTACAGTGAACTTCGGCCACGATCCTGCACTCTTGAAGGAATTGCTGCGCTCTCTGCAAAGCGCCCGGTTCGACCCCGTGCTCTTCTGAGTGAACAGACCAGACGTTGCACGCATGGCCGCACACGCAAGACAGATCATCGTCATCGGCGCCGGAATCGGCGGTCTGGCCGCTGCCCTGGCGCTTCAGCGTCGCGGCTTCAAGGTCGCCGTCTACGAACGCGCACCGGAGATTCGCGAGATAGGGGCAGGGGTGGTCATCGCACCGAATGCGCGCCGCGTCCTGCGCGATCTCGGCGTCGACGCCGCCCTCGAGGCCCGGTCCTGCTCGGTGTCGGTCCTCCATACCTGTGACTACAGGACGGGCGAGATCGTCCGGACGAACCGCAACGAGCAGATCATCGAACGGCAGGGCATGGGAGTTCTGCAGGTCCATCGCGCCGACCTGCACGCGCTGCTGATGGAGGCGGTACGCGCCAACGATCCGGCGGCATTGTGGCCCGGCCACGAGTTCGTCGGCCTCGATCAGGACGTGACGGGCGTGTCCGTCAGCTTCGCCAACGGCGCCCGCCGTCGGGCGGACGTCGTGATCGGCGCCGACGGCAACACGTCGGCCGTGCGCTCCCTGCTGTTTCCTGGCGAGGCGCCGCGCTTCAACGGCCAAGTCGCGTTCCGCGCCCTCATCCCCGACGAGCTGGTGCCGGACGTGATCCGCCAGCGCCAGCTCGCGATGCATCCCGCCCCACGGCGCTACCTGCTGCACTATCCCCTGCGGCGCGGGCGGATCATGAACCTCATCGGCTGCGGGCAGACGGCCTCCTGGCAGGAGGAGGGCTGGGCGATTCCGGCGACCAACGAGGAGTTCGAGGAACATTATTCGGACTTCGCACCGGATCTGCTGGCGCTGATTCGCAGCATCCCGCCGGGAGGGTTATTCAAGTGGGGACTGCGCGATCGCGAACCCTTGAAGGCGTGGACGCTGGGGCGCGTCACCATGCTGGGCGACGCCGCCCATCCCATGACGCCATTCCTGGGCCAGGGTGCGTGCATGGCGCTGGAGGATGCGCTGCTGCTGGGCCGCGCCTTCGCTGCCGCGTCGACGGTCGATGAAGCCTTGAATCGCTACGAGACGGCGCGCAAGACGCGCGGCACCAACGTGCAGCTCTGGTCACGCGAAGAAGGAATGGCGCTGCAGGATCCGGCGCGCCCGCGCCGGACCGCGCTCGATCGCGGCCTGTACGACTACGATCCGCTCGCCGTGCCGGTCTGACGTCCCTTCAAGCCGCCATCTCCTCGACGGCCGGCACGCGCTCGACGCGATGGGCCTGGAGCATCGGCAGCACCTCGCGGGCAAAGCGGCGGATCTGCTCGATGAACATCTCGTGAGGCATGGCGCCGCGATTGAGGCTGATCTGCACCATGTTGGCGCCGGCCGCATCGGCCTGCGCGATGATGCGCCGGGCCACCTCGTCGGCCGTTCCCCACGGCCAGCCCTCGGCCAGGCGCTCGACGTCGGCCATGGTCGTGTTGCGGAAATCCTCGCGCAGCAGGGCGGCGGCGCGCTGGTTCTCCGGCCGCACGTAGTCGGTCGATTGCGCCGTCGAGTAGCCGGCCTGGCGCTGCAACGCCGTCTCGGTGAAGTTGCCGTGGCTGAACAGCGTGCGGTTGAAGTAGAGGTGGTACGGCCCCATCTCCTTCACCGCCTGCGCCTTGGAATCGGCGACGTAGGCATGGACACCGAGCGACAGGTGGTTGGGCGTCAGCCGGTGGCCCGCGGCGGCGAGGCACTTGGCATAGTAGCGGATGATGTCGTCGCGCAGGCCGCCGCCGCCCAGCCCCGGCGTGATCGGAATGTTGTGGCGGCCGGCGAATTCGATGGATTCCTTGCTGCCGACGATCGGGATCCAGATCTCCGGATGGGGCCGTTGCACGGGCCGCGGCCAGATCGCCACGTCCTTGTACGACCAGAACTTGCCCGAATAGGAGAACACGTCCTCGGTCCAGGCGCGGGTGACGATCTCGTAGGCCTCCTCGAACCGCGCGCGGCTCTCGGCCAGCGGCACGTTGTGCACCTGGTACTCACGCGGAATGCCGCGGGCAAAACCCGAGATCAGCCGCCCGTTCGACAGGCAGTCGATCATCGCGAGCTCTTCGGCGAGCCGCAGCGGCTCGTGCAGCGGCAGCAGGTTGCCGTAGATCAGGAGCTTCAGCCGGCTGGTACGCTGCGCCGCCGCCGCGGCCATCAGGTTGGGCGAGTTCATGAGGCCGTAGGGCGAGCAATGATGCTCGTTGAAGCCCACGCCGTCGTAGCCCAGCCTGTCCATCTCCTCCCACGCCGCAAGATGCTCGGCATAGGTGCGCACGGCGACGTCAGCCTTGAAGAACTCCCGGCTGAGCGGATAGGGCAGCTCCGGGCCGACCTTCACGTGCTCGAGGTTCTCGCCGTAGGCCAACAGGTCGAAGACAAAGACCTTCATGCAATTCTCCTCGGCGGGCAGCGCGGTGTGGTAGTGTCGGCGCTCAGGAATCGAAAACGGTGCGCTTGGGAGGAACCATGACAGCATCGACGGATGGGAGCTTCGCCTTCGACCAGCCCCTGTTGTCGGGTGGCCGGCATTTCTCGACGGGCGACTATCATGTTGCCAGAAGATTCGTCGAACGCACCACGCGGGGCCTCTTCGACTTCTCGCTGCCCAGCGTCCGCGAGTTCCGGCAGTACGACGTGCGATCGGCGCAGCTGGGCGAGACGCTGTTCAGCTTGGTCAAGGTCGACAGCGTTTCGGGCTACGACATCGAGATGATGGACGACCCCGATCTCGTCCTCCTGCACATTCTCATGCGCGGCAATGCCCAGCTGCAGCAGGGTGCGGCGAAGGCCGACGTGGCGCCGGCGCAGATGGCTGTACTCGAGGGCATGGGACGTTCGCACAAGCGCTGGTATGGAACGACACAGCAGCTGCTCGTGCGGCTGAGCCGCAGCCGCATGGAACGCATCGTCGCCAGCGAGACCGGGATCGGCATCGGCGATCCGCTGAACTTCGGCGTCATGCAGGTGATCGACCTCGCCCGCGTGGCGACGCTGTCGAACTACCTGGTCACGATCTGCCGTGACCTCAACGACCCGCAGCCCTGCTTCGACGGCCATCTCGGCCGGCTGGCCGAGCGCGCGCTCGTGCTGCTGCTGCTGAACGCCGTGCCCAACAACTACAAATGGGCCTTCGCCGAAGAAACGCCCTCGACGGCCGCGCCGTACTACGTGCGGCGCGTCGAGAGCTTCATCCACGAGCATGCGCGCGAGCCGATCACCGCCGACGACCTGGTGACGGTGGGTGGCGTCAGCGCCCGCTCGATCTATCATGGCTTCCGGCGTTTCCGCTCGACCACGCCGATGGGCTACCTCAAGGCCGTTCGCCTCGACATGGCGCGCGCCGCCCTGGCTCTCGGACGCCGGCAGGGCAATACCAGCGTGACCGAGGCCGCTACCGCCGCAGGCTACAGCAACCTCAGCCAGTTCTCGCGCGACTACAGGATGCGCTTTCGCGAATCGCCCTCGCAGACGCTGGCTGAGGCCTGAGCGCTTCACAGGGGAATCGCCAACAGGTTGGGGATGTTGAAAGTATCGCAGACGGCGATCTTCTCGCGGAACCTGAGCTCGCCCGCGCCATTGGTGATGACATCGCGATACTGGCCGACGCTGAACAGGCGCGTCTGGCCTTCGAGATCGGTCTGGTAGACCGTGTAGCAGGCCGCCACCTCGAAGATGCCGTCGCGCGCCGACAGAATCTCGATGTTCGACACGACGTGCCGCGAGTAGTGGAAATTGTAGACGTTGGCCTCGCGCAGGCTTTTCACGCGGTCCACCATCATCGCCTGGCTGTCGCAGAAGAAGATGGCAAGCGCCGGCTGACGGTCGAGGTTCTCGCGCGGAATGACCTTGTATACGCCGCGTTCGACGAACAGCTTGGGCCACTCCTCGAGCCTGTCCTCGTCGAGCAGGCGGGCGTAGCGGTACTCCAGCGCGCGGATGGCGTCGTAGGCCTGGTTCGCCATGCCGGTCATGCGAGGCCCATCAGGCCGGCGTAATAGCGCCAGAACGCCCGGATCGTGGCCTCGCCCTGGCGATCCTGGTCGAGGTCGGCGGGCAGTCCACCGAATTCCAGGAAGGAGTCCTCGTGGCCGTCGCGCACAATGGCGCGCTGGATCAGCTCGATCGCCTCGCTGTCCTCCATCGAGATCAGGCCGGCTGGCCCGACGAGGTTGGCCTGCTTCAACCGGCAGGCGGTCATCTGCTCGTCGTCGTCCTGGTAGCCGAAGTAGGTCCAGTAAAGCTCGAACTCGTCCGCCGCTTTCGGCCGGATGTGGCGCGTCGCCAGCGTGTTCATGATCTGCTGGATGACCAGGCAGGGAAAGATGCTGGTGATCGACACCGTCACGCCGTCGTTGAAGTCGGGCCGGCCCTCCAGCAGCGTGGGGTCGGCCAGGGAATAGTTGGTGACGAACTTGTCCTGCCCGATGTTGGCGGACTGCGAGGCCTGCCGCCAATCGTCGCCGAAGGTCACGCCGGTGCTGTGCGCCCGCGCCCGGTCGCTGCCGCCCTTGCGCTTCTGGTTGGTTCGATAGAGCCCGAAGGTGGCGTGGAAGCCATGCAGCAGGGCCGCGTGATAGGGATCGCGCGTGTTCTCCGAATAGAGCTTCCAGTTGCCGCGCACGCGCTGGCGCATGTGGCCCAGCACCTTGACCGGCCGCGAGAACAGCCGGTCGATGGCCGCGACCAGCGGCTCGTCGAGATAATCCTCGAGCGGTGCTGTGTCGGGGCCGAAGCTCGCGAATATCACGCCCTTGTGCGACGCCACCCGTAGCCTCGCCAAGCCATGCGCCTTGGGATCGAAGTCGGCGGCATAGCCGCCCATGCCCGGCACGCCGCGGCGGTAGGGCACGCCGACCAGCTCGCCGCGCGCGTTGTAGGCCCACTGGTGATAGACGCAGCGGTGCTGGCGGGCGTTGCCGCAGGCTTGGCGCTGCACCGTGGCGCCGCGATGGGCACAGCGGTTGACGAAGGCGTGCAGGCTGCCGTCCTCGGCGCGGCTGACGATGATCGGCGTGTCGCCCACGAACGAGGTCTTGAAGTCGCAGGGCTCCGGCAACTCGGCCTCGAGCGCGACGTAGTTCCAGACGGGCCCGCGGAAGATCGCCTCCTGCTCGCGGGCGAACACGTCGGCCCGCGTGAACAGCTCGAACGGCACGCGGCTGCCGTCGCGCGACGGTCCCGCGAAAGAGGGAGGGGCGACTGCGGGGGCTTCACGCGACATCGACATCACCTGCGCTCGGTTGCGCGCCGCATTGATCAGCAATGCCGGCCCCGCTGCTTTGCCCGCAGTGCAGCGACTTGCTGCCTTGCGCAGAAAGTCGGGCCGGGATTGTTGCTTCCACAGGCAAGGCCCCGCGCTGGCAGCAAAGTTTGCCGCTCGCGACGATGGCAGCATGGCCGCTCGCCCCGGGACGGGGAAGGTGGGCACAGGGAAGCTGATGACAGCCATCCGCGTCGCAGGCCTGCGGAAGCTCTTCGGCGGCGCTCCCGCCGTCGACGATGTGAGCTTTGAGGTCGAGAGCGGGTCGATCCTGACCCTGCTTGGCCCGAGCGGCTGCGGCAAGACCACGACCTTGCGCATGATCGCGGGCCTCGAGCGGCCCGATGCCGGCGAGGTGCGCGTCGGCGACAGGGTCGTGACCTCGGCCGAGCAGGGCATCCACCTGCCGCCCGACAAGCGCCGCATGGGCATGGTGTTCCAGTCCTACGCCATCTGGCCGCACATGAACGTGTTCGAGAACATCGCCTTCCCGCTGCGCGGCCGAATACGTGGGAGGCGCATGGCCGAAGCGGAGATCCGCGACAAGGTCATGACCATGCTGCAGAGCCTGGGGCTGGAGGGCCTGCACGACCGGCCGGCGCCGCTTCTGTCGGGCGGCCAGCAGCAGCGCGTCGCGCTGGGCCGTGCGCTGGTCGGCGATCCCGACGTGCTGCTGCTCGACGAGCCCTTCTCCAACCTCGATGCGCGGCGGCGCGACGAGATGCGCTTCGAGCTCAAGGAGGTCCAGGCGCGGGTCGGCGTGACGACGATCTTCATCACCCACGACCAGAGCGAGGCGATGGTCCTGTCCGACCGCGTGGTGGTGATGAATACCGGCCGCATCGTCCAGGAGGGCACGCCGCGGGCGATCTACCAGCAGCCGAGCACACGCTTCGTCATGGAGTTCCTGGGCCAGGTCGACCAGCTCGGCGCGCGCGTCACGATGGCCGCCGACGGCTCGCCGCGGGCGCGGCTCGACGGAGCCGGCGAGGTCGAGGTTGCGCTCGATGCTTCGCATCCCTGGCGGCCCGACGACGACGTGGTCCTGATGCTGCGCTCGGCGTCCGTGCAGGTGCGCGCGGCCAATGGATCGGGCGGATGGCAGGGGCGCGTGCTGTCGCGGATCTACCTGGGCGAACGCACGGAGTATGTCGTGGGTGTCGGCGCGGCGCGGGTGCGCGCCTTCGGCCCGGCCAGCCAGCCGCTCGATGAAGGAGCGCTGGTGCAGCTCGATTTCCCCGCGGAGGCGATCCGCGCATGGCCGGCGGCAAGACCGGTCGGGAAATAGCAGGGAGGAAGAACGATGAAACGGAGAGAGGCGCTCTTGGGGCTGACGTCGCTGGCTGCAGCGACGACGGCGGCCGGAAACGCGGTGCGTGCGCAGGGAAAGGAATCGTGGGACCAGGTGGTGGCTGCCGCGAAGAAGGAAGGCGTGCTCGTCTGGTCGTTCTTCGGAGCCCCGGGTGCGGCGACGGAGCGGCAGGCCAAGGAATTCGAGCAGCTCTACGGCATCAAGGTCGAGCTCGCCCCCGGCCGCACCGGCGACTTCGAGGCGCGCTGGAACGCCGAGCGTGCCGCCGGCAAGGCCAGCATCGACATTCGCTCCTCCGGCAGTCCGGAGAACCGGCGCCTGGCGGCCCGCAACCTCGATCAGCCCTTCGGCACGCTGCCGGCGGCCGTCGAGCCCGGCGTTCCCTGGATCCTCGATCCGCTGGTCGACGTGAAGGCCGGCAACGGCCACACGTTGATGACCAGCGCCGGCGGCTATTACATTTTGGTCAACAACAAGCTCTGTCCGCCGGCGGGCGGCCCGCGCAGCTACAAGGACCTCGAGGACCCGAAATACAAGGGGCTCATCGTTCTTTCCGAGCCGATCGGTCCGTCGCCAGGATCGCGCTGGGCGGCCTACGCGTGGAAGGCCTACGGCGACGATCACCTGCGCAAGGTGATCGACAATGTGAAGGCGCTGACGCGGGCCGAGATCGAGGCGCCCAAGCAGATCGCCCGCGGCGAGTACGGCATCTTCATCCATCCCACCCAGGTCGGCGCCGCCGACATCTGGAAGCTGCCCAAGCCCCATCCGTTCCGGCTCGTGGTTCCCGAGGACGGGGTGATGCTGCTCTTCGGTGGCATGAACCTGCTGAAGGATGCCCCGCATCCCAACGCCGCCCGTGTGTTCATGAACTACGTGCTCACCAAGTCGGCGCAGCAGATCAACGCCGACGATCCGGGCGGGCCGTTCATCCGCCGCGACGTCACGCCCAAGGTCCCGGAGCTGGCGCATTTCGCGACGGCCAAGCCGTTCCCCAACAATCCCGACACCTACGAGTTCGGCTCGAAGCTGTTCTTCGAATGGTCGGCCAAGGCCGAGCCCTACCTGAAGGCGGCGGGGCTGAAGAAGTAGCGGATGGCGACGGCGGAAAGCTCGATCGGCCAGCGGGCGGAGCGAGTGGCGGGTGGCCGGCCGCGCCGCGGCCTGCGGCTGGAGACGCTGCTGCCGACGGGCCTCACCGTCCTGGTCGCGTTGCTCGTGCTCTACCCGCTGGGCATGGTCGTGTTCGGCACCTTCTGGAGCGCCGCACCCGGGCAGCCCGGTACGCTCACCCTGGAAAACTGGCGGAGCGTGCTGGGCGACCCGGCCACGTTCGAGGTGCTGTTGACCAGCCTCGTCATCGCCGTTCCGCGCACCCTGATGGCGCTGGTGCTGGCCACGGTCTTCGCCTGGTGCATCGCGCGCACCAACACGCCGGCCAAGCGCCTGCTCGAGGGCCTTCTCGTCTTCATGTTCTTCCTGCCCGAGCTTCCTTGGGTGCTGGCCTGGATGCTGCTGGGCGCACCCAACGTCGGCCTGCTCAATCAATGGCTGGGCGCACTGGTCCCGGGCGGAGAGGGCCTGATCGACGTCTATTCCTACGGCGGCCTGATCGTGCTGGGCGCGGCGCGCTCGGCGCCGGTGCTGTTCCTGTTCGTCCATCCGGCCCTGCTGGCCATGGACGCCACGCTCGAGGAGGCGGCGCGCATGGCAGGTGCCAGCGCTTGGCGGACCGTGTGGCGCATCAATTTCCCGCTGCTGCTGCCGGCCCTGCTGGCGTCGGGCATCCTGTCGTTCGTGGTGGCGATGGAATCCTTCGAGATCCCGCAGCTCCTCGGGGCGCCCGCCAACATCTTCGTGTTCACGACCCGCATCTACGACCTTGCCTATGGCGGGCACGTCGCCAACTTCGGCGCCGCCATGGTGCTGGCGCTGATCCTCCTGGTGCTGACCGGCAGCCTGATCGTGGTGCAGTGGCGGCTGCTGCGCGGCCGCGCCTACACCACCGTGTCGGGCCGAGGCTTCAAGGCCCAACCGCTCGACCTGGGAGCCGGGCGGTGGGTCGCCTTTGCCGTCATCCTGGGCTTCTTCATCGTCTTCGGTGCCCTGCCGATGGTCGTGCTGCTGCTGAACTCGTTCATGGAACTGAGCGGCTTCATCTCCTGGGAGATGTTCACCACCCAGCACTGGGCCAATGCCCTGGGGCGCGACGACGTGCTGAAGTCGATCCGCGACACGCTCATGGTCGGCATCGCTGCGGCGAGCCTGGGCGTGGTCGTTTCGCTGTTCATCTCCTACGTCGTGACGCGCACGACCTGGGGCGGGCGCAAGGTGCTGGACATGATGGCCTGGGGGCCGTGGGCGATCCCGGGCCTGGTCATGAGTCTCGGCTTCCTGTGGGCCTTCGTCTGGCTGCCGATCTACGGCACGCTCTGGGTGGTGGTTCTGGCTCTGGTCGCGCGCGGCCTGCCGGTGGCCTCGCGTTTCTTCACCAGCACCATGGTGCAGCTGAGCGCCGAGCTCGAGGAATCGGCGCGCGTCCATGGCGGATCGTGGGTGCGTACGTTCCTGCGGATCTGGTTGCCTTTGCTGCGCCCGGCCGTCATCGGCGCATGGATCCTTCTCTTCGTGATCGCCGTTCGCGTTCTTGATGTCGTCGTGCTGCTGGCGGGATCGGGCGTGCGCATGCTTTCGGTGGACATCTTCCTGTGGACCGTGACCGGCCGGCAGGAAGCGGGCTCGGTGCTTGCCCTGATCCAGACCGGCTTGGTCATCGTGGGCTACGTCGCTGTGCGTCTGATCGCTCGTCGGACCTTGCAGCAGCCCGCGCCCTGACTCTCCTGTCGTTCAGGCGAGAGCGGCTCTGACGGCACGGGTGAAGGCCGCCACCTCGTTGCGCCTGTTGTGGTCGCCTGGCGGTGCGTAGGCGGGCTCCGGAAAGGCACCGAGGGTCACCACGACGAGGTCCTCTTTGCGGTAGATGTCGATGCGCTGGCCGGAATGGCCGAGCGCCGACATCACGCCGTCGCCCAGCCACCAGCTGTAGCCGTAGTGGGTGATGTCGACGACCGGCGACGCCGGCACCTTGAACGCCGGTGTCGCCGCCGCCTCGACCCAGCCCTCCGGCAGGACGCGCCTGCCGTCGATCACGCCGTCGTTCAGGACGAACAGGCCGAAGCGGCCGAAGTCGCGCAACACCATGCCGGCCCGGCTGCCGCCGATCTCCTGTCCACCCTCGCTCTCCAGCGTATAGAAGCCATCGCACTCCATGCCGGCCGGCTGCCAGACCTTTTCGGACATGTAGTCGGCCAGCGGCATGCCGACGGCCTTGGTGATGGCCGCCCCGAGCAGATACGTGTCGCCCGAATTGTAGCGGACCGTCGTGCCTGGCGGATGGGCGCGCTCCAGCGAGGCCATGAGCTTCAGCACGCCGCCCGGCACGCGATCGGCGAGCGACTTGCTGTAGCGGTTAACGTGCGAGGTGCGGTCGGTGTAGTCCTCGACCCAGTGCGTGCCCGACGACATGGTCAGCACATGGCGCAGGCTCACGCCGTCGTAGGCCGAGCCCGCAAGCGCAGGCAGGTACTTCGTCAAAGGCTCGTCGATGGACTTGATGGCGCCGTCCTGGACCGCCGCGCCGACCAGCATCGCCGTCATCGACTTCACCGTCGACATGGTCGACCACCGATCATGCTCTGCGAGGCCAAGCCCGTAGCGCTCCAGCACGACGTGGCCACGATGGATCACGAGCGCGCCGACGATGGCGTTGCGGTCCATGAAGGCGCCGACGTCGTACTCCCGGCCGCCGGCCGTGTGGCGCGGATCGATCTCCGGCCCGTACGGCAGCGGACGAGGCGCCGGCCCGCGCCGGATCACACGATGGGCAAAGAGCCTGTCGACGATGCGGTAGGCGTAGGGCTGAACCCAGGGCGGCAGGAAGAGGAATTCCTCGCCGAGCGGCAGATGCTGGCGCGGTGCACAAAGGAGGGCGTCGGGAGCGTTCATGGCCAGCGATCTTACCTCGCCCCGGCTGAACCTCCAGCGCGTCAAGTCAAGGGCACGCCTTCGAAGCCGCGCCGCCCGATGGGATGATAGGCCCTGAAATCGAGCTCGCTCTCGCCGCCGCACCCGCTCAAAGGGGCCGGCTGGCTGCGGTCGCCCCGCCCTTTCCGATGCTCGCCTTGCCGACACTCGCCGCCACGCAGGCCAGGACATCGGCCACCGTGTTCAGGCGCGACGCCTGATCGTCGGAGATGTCGATCTTGAATTCGTCCTCGAGCGACATCACCACCTCGACCCGGTCGAGGCTGGTGGCTCCGAGGTCCTCGTCCAGGGTGGCCGCCTCGACGATGCGCTCGTTGGCCACGTGGAACTGCTCGGCGATGACCCGGCTTACCCGGTTCCGCAGGTCTTCCATGATTGCCTCCTGTCTTATTGAAGTAACAGGTCGCTGAACGGTTTGTTGCATGGCGCGTGCCATGCGGTGGCGGACCGCCTTAATCCTGGCCTTCGATGTCGAAACGGCCGCCTTTGCCGGCGGCGATGAACTGCCGGGCCCGCACGTCGGCCGGCAAGTCCTCGATGCGGCCGAGCCACGTGTTGTACCGGTCGTACTCCTGATCGGACGCCGCGCCGTCCTCGATCGCCTTGACGGTGTCGACAGCCAGGCCGAGCCCGGCGGCCATGGTCTCGCGTGAGGCGCCGAGCTGCCGGCGCCGGTCGGAAAGGACCGTGGGCTGTTTGGGTTTGTTCATCGATCATCCTTGGGCGAAACGGTTGGGTCTTTCAAGCCGGACCTGCCCTGCTTAGGTGGTCACGACGGGCCCAGCCTGCTATGGCTGATGCAAGGCGGTCCCGTCCGCCTGTTTTGCCGGGCCGCCAGGGCCGGAGAGGAACCTTCCAGACATTGCTCCACGCTGCCGGCGGGCCCATTTCGCCGGCGCCCCAGATGTGTGTGCGTCCTGGCCGCATGCGCCACCAAGGAGAAAGCATGTTCGAAAAAACCCAGATGGCACCCGCCCAGCGGCCTCCGAGCAAGGAGACCATCCTCAAGCAGGCCGATGGGATGCGCGACCTCGCCCGCCGGGCGCGCCGCCTGACCGAAACGATGACCGACGAGGGCGACCGCCGCCGCCTTACCCGCTACGGCGACGAGCTCGACGAAAGCGCGTCACGCCTGGAAAGGGCGGCGGTCGAGGCCAAGACGGGCTAGTAGCTGGAATCGCACGTGCCTGATACGGCCTTGCTGTCATCCCGAGCGTAGCGAGGGGCCTTTCCTGCGGCTTCAAAGGCCCCTCGCTACGCTCGGGGTGACAGCCGTGACTCACCACCACGCCCCCGCCCATGGCCGACGATTAGTTTGTCCCCAAATAGTTTGATTCCCGACTAATGGGCCGTATCCTGCCAGGCCTGATCGCGCAGAACGCGATCAGGCAAGTCGCGGGTCGAGGGAGCTACGATGGCCCGCCGTTCCGCCCAAAGGCTCAAGACTGTGCCGCAGCACGAGCCAACCCAGCCGAAGGAAATCGACTTCGGTTGGCTCGGCGGGACGGTCGGGCTTCATCTGCGGCTGGCGCAGGAAGTGGCGTTCCAGGCCTTCGCCCGGCGGGCCAACGGTGTCGACGGCAGCCCGTGGCGCTTTGCGGTTCTCTTCCTGATCGATGCCAATCCCGGCCTGACGCAGGGCGACCTTGCGGCCGCCATTCGCCGCAACACGTCGAGCCTGACCCCGGTCCTCGATGACCTGTGCCGGCTGGACTACGTGGTCCGCGAACGCCTCGCCAGCGATCGACGGGCGTATACGCTCACGCTCACACCGGCGGGCAAGGCCGTGATGGCCAAGCTCCGGGCAAGTGCCGTCGCGCACGAGCGCGAGATCGACCGGCTGGTCGGCCGCACCAATCGTGCCGAGCTCATACGCACGCTGAAGCGGATCATCACCGGGCTCGAAGAGGGCCGCGATCGATGATCAAGCCATGGCTGTTCGAGTTCTTTCCGGAGCTCGGCGATGAGGCGCGGGATCCGGCGCCCGCCGAAATGGCCGACTATGCGACGCGCTATCTCGATCTGTGGGCACGCGACGAAGCCCTCGGCTTCGAAGGCATTTTCTTCAGCGAGCATCATTTCGGCGGCTCGTTCTCCGCCTCACCGAACCTTCTGATCGCCGCCGTGGCGCAGCGCACGCGCAAACTGCGGCTCGGCGTGATGGGCGTCGTGCTGCCCTATTATCATCCTGCGCGCGTCGTCGAGGAGATCGGACTGCTCGATCTTCTCACGGGCGGACGCCTCGAAGTCGGCACGGCCGTCGGTGTGCCGCAGGAACTCGCGCGCCTCGGCATGACGATGGAGGAGGCGCGCGAACGCAGCGACGAGATCGTCGATGTGATCGATGCCGCTCTCGCCCAAAGGGTTGTCTCGCATAGGGGAAAGCATTTCTCGTTCTCGAACCTGCGGCTCCTGCCGAGGACATTGCAGCGGCCCTCGCCGCCACGATGGACCGCGGTTGTGAGCGTGGAGTCGGCGCGACGGGCGGCGCGGCGCGGCGTGAAGATTTCGACCGGCTTCAACTCCACTGAGACGATCAGGACGATCTTCGATGCCTATCGCGCGGAAGCCGACGCGGCCGGATTGGCGGCAGGGCCGGATTGCCTCGCTTTGCGTCGCCGGGTCGCCGTGGCGGTGACTGCGGGCGAGGCGCGGGATTACGCCGCCGCCGTGTCCGAGCGGCTGAAAAGCTTCGTGGCCCAGGATTCCAGGCTGAAACAGAGCGTCCCCGATGCGCCGCCGCCGGCCGGCGGTTTCACGATCAGCGACGAGGAATTCATCACCGGGACACCGGCCGAGGTCGCCGAGCAGATCGTCGAGCAGTGCCGGGCGGTCGGGGCGGGCCATTTCCTGGCCGTCCTGCACTGGGGCGCCGCGATTGACGAAGTGGCCGCGGCGCATGAATTGTTCGGAAGCAAGACCATCCCGATCCTGCGTACAGCGTAACGAATGTTATCGACCGGGAGGACGCCCATGTGGATTGCACGTTGCGTAGCAGCACTACTGGCCCTGGTTGCGGCCGCCAACCCGGGAACTGCGCAGGACTATCCCGCCAAGCCCGTCCGCGTCATCGTGCCGACCGCACCCGGCGGCATGGCCGACATCCTGGCGCGCCACTTCGGCCAGAAGTTCGGCGAGAAGATCAAGCAGCCCGTCATCGTCGAGAACAAGACCGGCGCGGGCGGCGTCATCGCGGCGGACTACGTCGCCAAGTCGCCGGCCGACGGTTACACGCTCTACGTCGGTTTCCACGCGACGAACGCGATCCTGCCGACCCTGGATCCCAAGCTGCCCTACAATCCGGCCAAGGATTTCGCGCCGATCATCCACATCGCCAACCTGCCGAACGTGCTGGTGGTCAATTCCAAGGTCGAGGTGAAATCGGTCAAGGAGCTGGTCGAGCTCGCGCGCTCGAAGCCCGGCGTCTTGAGCTATGCCTCGCAGGGCATCGGCTCGAGCGGCCACATCGCGGGCGAGCAGTTCCGTCTCCTGACCAAGACCGACATCGTGCACGTGCCCTACAAGGGCGCGGCGCCGGCCTTGCAGGACCTCATCGCCGGCCGCGTGCCGATGATGTTCGACATCGTGCCGTTCGCGCTCCTGCACATCCGCGACGGCAGCGTGCGCGGCCTGGCCGTCGCCGCGCCGCAGCGCGTCCCGGTGCTGCCAGACATTCCGACCATGACCGAGGCCGGCTACCCCGGCGTTCAGGGCGGCGCGTGGTTCGCGCTGTTTGCGCCGGCCGGCACCCCGCCCGCCGTCATCGACCTTCTGAACAAGGCGGCTCGCGATGCCTTCAACGCAGCCGACGTGCGCGACAAGCTCGAGCCGCGCGGCGTCGTCCTCGTCCTCGGCTCGCCGGCGGAACTCGGCGCCTGGGTCGCGGCCGATACCGAGCGCTGGGCGAAGGTGATCCGCGAGGCCGGGATCAAGCTCGAATAGATCAGGGGATCAGTGGGCGAGTGTCCTGTGCGGGTCCCGACCGTGAGTCATGTCGAGATGGATCGATCTCGGGGCTTTGTAGAAGCGCACGACGATGTAGCGGGCGGCGAGGAACGCCGCCAGAAACGTCGCCCCGGCGGCAAGGACGCCGAAGCCGCTCGACTGGCGCCCCATCAGGTCGGAGGTCACGAACCGCAACAGTGCCAGCAGCAGCAGCAGTGCCGCCGCGCCGCCGCCGTCCCAGGCCGGCGGCACGCGGATCAGCTGGCGGCCGTGGTCCTGGTTCACCTTCTTGAGCATGCCGGCGCCTGTGCCCAGCAAGAGCCCGACGAGGATGACGGCGGCCCACAACTCGAAGCGCTTGCCCGTAGACACGACCAGCAGCACCACCGCTGCGAGCACGGCAAATGCCGCCGGAGCGGCCCACTCCAGCCGGGTGGCGGCCTTGCCGCCAAATTCGAAACGGATCGTCCACAGGGCGAGGGCGGCCAGCAGCACGGCCGCAAGGTGCGAGATGAAGAGGACGCTCGTCATTGGACGATCAGCCGCCGTCGTCGGCGCGATCGGCGCCGGGATGCCATGATCCATCCATCTTGTTTGCGTCCCCGCGGTTCATTGCTGGCAGGATAGTCCCTGCCGGCGCTGGCTCATAGCCCTGCCGCTTCGACTTTTCGAGGGATCGCCTTCGTCCCGCGAGGAACGCTGTGACATTTTTCTGTCCGGCGCGCCCGCCGGGCGCATCGACAAAGTCGCCGTCACAGTAATGGCACTGGCCTCGGCACCGCCGGCCTGCTCGTCTTGAGCCCGGGTGGGGTTGTTCAATGTCGCAAGGGGCGATCATGCCTGCTTCGAACGCTGAGGTGTGTGCGGCCAAGCTGTTCCGGGCTTTTCTCGTCTCGACATGCGCTGGCGTGCTGGTTTGCGGGCCGGCCTCGCCGGGCCTGGCTCTCGATGGTGATCTTCCCGCCGGTCTCGGTGCTGCAGAACGGGTGCTGGACGGAGGAACCGAAATCGCCGCGGCGCCCGACGATCCGATCATCAGTCGCGAGGTCGCGCTCAGCGGCTTCGTCGAGGAGTCGTTCGAAGACTCGCTCGTGAGAGCAGGGGCGCCCGCTGGCTTGAGCCTCAAGCTGAAGGAGGCTCTGTCGTCGGCCCTCGATCAGCGCCAGCTCGACAGTGGCGACAAGTTCTTCATTCGCTACGAGCAGGCTTTCGCAAGCGACGGTCGGGAGATCGGCGCCGGTCGCATCGTATCGGCCGAAGTCGCGACGGCCGCCCGGGGCAGGATCGCCTTCTACGGCTTTCGCCCGACGCGCGGCGCCGAGCAGTTGTGGCTCGGCAGCGGCGAATCGTTGGCCGCGCCGTCGATGCGGCTGCCGCTGGAGACGGTCAGCGTGTCGTCGGGTTTCGGCGTTCGCGCCGACCCGTTCGAGCAGCCGCAGCATGGCCTCGGCGCACCGAGCCGGCTCGGCACCGTGGGCGCCACCATCAACACGGCGACGGCGCGCGGCATTGCGCTGGGCTTGGCACCCGGCCCCGGCAAGAGCGCTGCCCGTGGCGGCGCCACGTTCCTGATGCACAACGGGGTCGATCTGGTCGCGCCAACCGGCACGCCGGTCCTGGCGGCGGCGAGCGGAACGGTCGTCGGCGCCGCGCCCAACGCCGGATACGGAAACTGGATTCGCATCGAGCACGCGCAGAATTTGGCGACGGTGTACGGCCACCTGTCGGCATTTGCTCCGGACGTCAGCGCGGGCGCAAAGGTCCAGCGCGGACAGGTCATCGGCTTCGTCGGCAGCACCGGCCGGTCGACCGGCGCGCATCTCCATTTTGAGGTCATCAACAACGGCCAGGCGACCGATCCCCTGGCCTTTCCGCAAGCGAAGCGGGCCAGGCTGCAGGGCGCCGATCTCGAGCGCTTCCGCAAGCTCGTCCAGCAGTCCGAGGCCGGCTCGCTGCTGACCTCGGTTGGCGGCCTCCGCTAGTCCGGCCTGGCCGGCACGGCATCGTCATAGGCGCTTCACCGCCGGCCATTTCACCGGGTCAGCCATGTCGGACCTTTGCTCGCCAGATCTTGAGGGCGGCCCTGGCGAGGCCGAGCCGCGACGCCTGCTCGGCATCGACTGTCGTCACGTCGAGCCCCTGCGCGCCGAGCGCAGCCTCATAGAGCCGCCCGAGGGCGCCGGCTGCGATCAGCCGTACCGATCGCAACGTGCCGTGCCGGCGTGCCGCATCGCCGAGCTCGGTTCCGATCAGCAGGCCCGACAGCCGCGCGGCGCCGTCCGCGCGCGGCTCGAAGCCCAGCAGTTGCGCCGCCCGCAGACGGAACAGCAACGCGGTCAAGGCCGTGGGCTCGGCCAGCGCCGTCGACAGGCCTGCGCGGAAGGCCTCGCCGGCTGCCGGCGCCGATCCCTCGATGGCGTGTGCCAGGATGCTGTGCTGCGCGATCACCGAGAACAGCTCGCCGGTCATGTAGGTCGAGAACTCGACGACGCGATCGTCTTCGATCCTGATCCATTTGCTGTGGGTGCCGGGAATGCAGACGAGGCCGCTGAAGCCGGGCTCGGTCACGCCCAAAAGCTGCGTTTCCTCGCCGCGCATGACGTCGGGGCGGTCGGCGCGAGCCTGCGCGATGCCGGGCAGGATGCGAATATCGCCCGGCGCATCGATGCGGATGGCGCCCTCGTGCAGGGTGTCGAGCCGCGTCGGTACCTTAATATAGGGCGCCTCGACCCAGCCCTGCCGCGCGCCCGCCATGCCGCAGATCAGGACGGGCGCTCCAGCCGGCGCGCCGAGTCGGGCGAGATGATCGCGCAGCACCGGCGCGAAGCCCGCGCCGCCGGCACAATGTAGCATGCCTTCGCCACCGCGGCTTTCCGCCAGCACCAAGCCGTCGGCCGACATCAGCCAGCCGCGAAAGCTGCTGGTGCCCCAATCGACGACGACAAAGGCTGCGGACGCACCGCGCGACGGACTTTCGGCCGGGGACAAACCATCACTCCTCAGCGCTAGCTAGAGTACGCCGATGATGGTGGTGGTGGCTACGCCGGAGGCTTCTTGGCAGGGCCGCAGTGTGGGATGGATGTTACAAAGGCCGGGCTTGCATCGCCCGCAGCACGTCGCGCCGACGCTGCCAGCATCGGCGCAGCCACCAACCCAGGGCGATCGGCAGCGCGACCAGGAAGGCGGCGGCTGCGTGGGTGCGGGCGCGCCTGATTTCCCCTTCCCACAGGCCCCACAGGATGACCGCGGCTACCGCCAGGCTTGCCAGGAACACGGCGGTCAGCAGGGCCAACCCCGATGGTCGGTTCCAGAATCCCAGGCCGTCCGTCACCGGCGGCGCAACAATGCCGGCTTGCGTCATCGCCGCCTGCAGCCGCGCGGCGAAGCTGGCCAGCCCTTCCTGGTCCGGCTTGGCGGCAGGTCCGGCACCTCTCGTCCGCACGGGCGGCAGCACGAAGTGCTCGCCGTCGCGGGTCGTGAGTGCCAACAACGTGTCCCCGCCCTCCGACACGTTGCTCAAGGAGGCGACGTCGCCGAAGGGCACGCGCCGCACGCGACGGGGGCCGATCATCGGCACCAGTGGCTGCTCTTCGATCAGAACGGCGTCGACATCGATCGTCCAGCGATGCCGGCGCAGCGACGCCAGCGCACACAGGGCGAAGATCAACACGAACCCGCCCAGCATGCCGAGCGCCAGCGCCAGCCGCTGCTCGCGCGCGGCGATGGGCAAGATGCCGGTGAGTCCGGCGACCAACAACAGGAAGGATGCCAGCAGTCCGCCGAGAACCAGTGGCAGGCTGCGATAGAGGCTGCGATGGCTGGGGCCGGTCATGCAACAAGTCTAGTCTAGTCGTACCTGACGACGAGTTCGATTTCTCCCAGCTTGAGCGTCGAGCCTGGCTCCAAGGGTCGGATCAGCCCGGGAGTGATCGGCTCGCCGTTGATCGAGGTACCGTTGGTCGATCCGACGTCCTCGATGTGCAGGATGTTGTTGCCGTCCACGCTCAATCGTGCGTGACGCCGGGATACCGAGGTATTCAACAGGACGACATTGCATTCGCTCGCATCCCGGCCGATCAACACGCTTTGCTGCCGCCTCACCAGCTCGTCCATTGCCACGTCGAAGCCGAATTTGCGCCCGCTGTCGTCGGCACCGTGAAAATGGACGACTCCCCGCAAGGGCGCCCGCCTGCTCGGTACGGTGACGGAGCTCATGCGGGCGCGGACCCGGTAGATGTGCAGGGGACGGCTGACGTGCTTGGCCTGATGCTCGCCGCCGTCGATGTAGGCATAGTCGTCCCGCAACCGGGCGACGTCGCGTACCGCGCGCGACACGGCGATCCCGCCCGGTTCGGCCAGCACCTGGATGCGTTCGGCCAGGTTCACGCCGTCGCCGAAAATATCGTGGTTTGTGTCGTCGAAGATGATCTCGCCGAGATGGACGCCAATGCGAAACAGGAGGCGCTGCTCCTCGGCGAGACCCTCGTTGAACCGCGCCATGCGCTCCTGGATGTCGATGGCCACCTGGACGGCGGCGGCTGCCGAGCCGAACTCGGCCAGCATGGCGTCGCCCGTGCTGTGGATCAGGGAGCCGCCGGCGCCTTCAATGGCCGGCTGCCAGATTGCGCCGCGCGCCGACCGGAGGCGCTCGAAAGTCAGGTCTTCCTCGGCCTCCACCAGGCGCACGAAGCCAGCGAGATCGGCATGCAGGATCGCAGACAGTCGCCGTTCGGAATGTGGCATGGCTACCGGTAGGAGAGAGACGCCTTGTCGTTGCAACACAGGTAGGCCTTTGGCCTGGCGGAATTTTCAGGCCCCGGAGGCCTCCCTGTCAAACAAGGAGCGACTGGCTACCGGACGTAGGCCCAGGGCCGCGACTCCCGCAAACAGCAAGACGCTGCGATAGCGGGCGTGATGGCTGGGACCGGTCATGCGGCAAGTCTAGCTTGGCCGCGGCGGCATCTCCTCCGCGCACTACGATGCCGGCTGCGCCTCGGCCACGCGCAGGATCTCGACCACAGGCGGGGCCACGAGGATCTCGCTGAACGCCCGCATCCAGTTGCCGGTCTCCTCGCCGGTGCCGACGCCGCGCTCGCGGAACTGGTCGAGCTGGTCGAGACGCGCCAGCTCGAGCTCGAACTGCAGGGCGGCGCTGTCGTGGTGGCGTGTCAGCGGCACCAGCAGCCGGGCATTGAGGCCATCGCCGCGGGCGGCCTTGACCTCGCGCAAGATGAAGTCGATCGCGCGCTGGCGGTTCACGGGCAGCACGTCGTACGAAAAGCGGGCCAGGTACATCGCGTTCCCTCCTGGGTGTGGCACCGGGTGAATGCCATCGGCTGCAACACGTTGCGAGAAAGCGAGACATTGGCGACGCCACGACGGCGGCGACGCCCGTCGCCCGCCTGCCACCGATAGGTCACACCGGGAGCCCGACCTTCTTGCCACTATCAGGCGTGGGCAGGGCGCTGCGGCGCCACGGGGGTATGACATGGAAATCAGCTTGGCCAGCGTCGAGGAGCGCAATGCCGTTTACTGGCGTTCACGCGCCCGGGAATCCCGTGAGACGGCAAGGCGAATGATCAGTACCGGGCCACGGCAGGGCATGCTGCAGATCGCCAGTATCTATGAAAAGCTGGCGGCGATGGCGGAGCTGGACCCTCTGCCACCGGCATTACCGGATGGCATCCAGCTGTCGCCGCGGTCCTAGAACAGTCACGGTCACGTCGGCAACAGAGCCTCTTGTCCGATCGTTACAGCCAACACGGTGCCAGACCGCGGGCTGTTCAGAATCGCTTCGTCAGTCGCTTTGCAAACCTCGGCCCGGTGCCGTGCCCTTTCGTCCTGGAACTGGAGGCCATGGTGAAGACCGCACCTGAGTTGCAAAGTGAAGCCCGCAGCAATCATGACGCGGCTGCCCGCGCTCTCCGCATGGCTCGAGGACTGACACGCACCTCGGAGATCGAGCGGCTTGAGCGCTTCGCGGCGGAATTGGAATCGCGCGCCAACGAGCTCGAGGCACAGGCAGCAGCCGCCGACACCTCCGGCCCGATCGAACGAATGTGAGCGGCTGCGCCCTGCCGGGCCTCGAATATCGTTTAACATCCGCCCCGAGCCGTAGCAGGATCGCCTGCCGCGCACGGCCTCGATCATGAAGGTTGGCATCATTTCGGATACGCATGGTCTGTTGCGCCCCGAAGCCGTCGAACGGCTCGCGGGCGTCGGCCACATTCTTCATGCAGGCGACATTGGCCGCGCCGAAGTGATCTCGGAACTGCGCAGGATCGCACCGGTCACGGCCGTAAGAGGCAACATAGACCGGGATGAGTGGGCAGCCGGTTATCCGCAGACGGAACGCGTCAAGCTGGGCGGCCGGTGGTTCTACGTGCTTCACAATCTCGCGGAGCTCGGCCTCGACCCGGCGGCGGCCGGCATCGACGTGGTCGTCTCGGGCCATTCGCATCGCCCGAAGATCGAAACCGTCAACGGTGTCATCTACCTCAATCCGGGAAGCGCGGGGCCACGACGCTTCAGCCTGCCCATTGCACTGGCGACGCTCGATCTGTCAGGCGACGCGATACGGCCGTGCATCGTGGACGTAAGCCGGGCGGGGTGAAGCGCCGTCGCTGGGGGCGGCGACCCTCGAGCGCCCTTAAGCCAGTACGGCTGTAACGCTTTGCCGCGCCGGTTCGTCTTCCAGGAAGGTGGCGGCGGTTGGGTCCCTCGGAAGTTCTAACTGGCCTGTCGCTCAGCCTTCTTGGGTGGGCTCTTGAATAACCCATCAGATGGGTTATTTTTCGCATGCCGACCGTCCACCGCGCCGGAAGCCTGCGCTTCGTAGTCTTTCCCGACGATCACGGTCCGCCGCACGGCGCCGACGGCGAGGAAGAGGAGTGAGAAAATGGCAAGCGGATGGTCGAAGGCGGAGATGGACAAGGAGATCGACGGCGCCCTCGAGCGCGGCCGCCGGCTCACGCGCGGTGAACCGCAGGCGGCCAGCGCGCGCTATGACCGTCGCACGCGGCGCATGGTCGTAGAGCTGACCAACGGCTGCAGCTTCGTCTTTCCGCCGCGCGCCTTGCAGGGCATGGCGCGGGCCAGCGATGCCGCGCTGGCCGACGTCGAGATCCTGGGGCAGGGCCATGCCCTGCACTGGTCGAAGCTCGATGCCGACTTCACCGTGCCTGGATTGCTGATGGGCGTGTTCGGCACACGCGCCTGGATGACGTCCGAGCTCGCGCGCCGCGCGGGGCGATCGAAGTCACCGGCCAAGGCCGCCGCCGCTCGCGCCAACGGCCGCAAGGGCGGGCGTCCCCGACGCAAGGCGGCGTGAGATTGCAGGGCGTTGCCGGCATGTCGCTGGCGACGCGACGGCTGAACCTGCTATCGGCTGTGCCGGCTCCGCATCGGTTCAGTCGGCGGCATCAGTAGATCTCCGGCTTCGCGGTGCTTTGGCCGTACGCGGTTGGTAACGTCGTCGGTCCTGCGCTGGGGCTTTATGCTGCAGCCAGGTGTGGTGCCAGACGGCTGCTCAACGGGTAGTGTCCAGTTCGATTTCGAAGCGGGGGCCACGCGCTTTCATGACAGCGACGAAGCCGAATGCAGGCGATATCCTCGCCGGTGGCGATGCGCGACTCCTTGCAGAACTGGTGCTGCATTTCGTTCCGCCCGGAGCCGGCAGACGTCCAACCACACCGTCGAATGTCGAGGCAGCCGACCGGATGGCGCGGCATTGGACAAGCGTCGAGCCGGACGCCCTCGATCCCGGTTCCGCGGCCCACAAGCGGGCCATCTGTGCGATGTTCCAGGAAACGTTCAACCCGTATCGCCCTTCGGTGATCGCCTGGCCGACCCTGAGCCCTGACGAGTTGCAGCGTTTGCGATCGCTGCCCATCTGGGACATCGCCGTGCAGACGGAGGGCCGGGCGCGCCTCAGCTTTGCCGCCTACGCCAATTCGCTCGACGATGCCGAGATACGGTCGGCCATCATGCTGAATGCGTGGGAAGAGCACCGCCACAAGGAGGTCCTCTCGCACATGGTGCGCGCCTACGGCATCGAGCTGGCCGAGGAACCGCCGTACCTGCCACCGCGAGATCGGGAACTGGCTTTTCTTGTCACGGGCTATTCGGAATCGATCGACAGCTTCTTTGCCTTCGGGCTTTTCGCGCTGGCCAAGCGATCGGGTTTCTTTCCGGCAGGGCTCGTCGAGACGTTCGAGCCGGTCATCCAGGAGGAATGCCGGCACATCCTGTTCTTCGCCAACTGGCTGGCATGGCGCCGCGCCAGCCTCCGTTGGTGGGCTCGCATCCGGTTCGAGCTGCGTATCGCTGCGGCCTGGGTTTACATCGCAGGTCTGCGCATCGGGCTTGCGCGCAGCGTGGGCACCAACACGAAAGTCTCGCATCAGGACAGCAACTTCACGGTGACGGGCGCCCAGGCGGTGACGCCGATCAAGATCGGCTTCCTCGACCTCATGCAAGTCTGCCTGCAGGAGAACGACCGGCGACTGGCCGGCTACGACCCGCGGCTCTGCCGGCCAACCCGCATCCCGTCGCTGGCGCGTTTTGTGCTCGCTGTCGGCAAACTCTGGCCGGGCCAAAAGCGCTGAAGCAGGCATCCGTCGGCGAATTGCGAAATCGCCGGATATCGTCATACTTCAGCCGACTTCGCGGCGCCGAAGGTATCGACAATGAATGCAACCTTGCGGCCGGGCGATTTGACCCTTGTCACCGGCGGATCGGGCTTTTTGGGATCGGCCGTCGTGCGCGCCCTGATCGAGCGCGGCGTGCGCGTCCGTGCGCTCGTGCGCGCTTCTAGTCCGCGCGATAATTTCCGCGGCCTGGACTGTGAGGTCGTGGTCGGCGACCTCACCGATCGCGAAACGCTGAAGGCGGCGCTGAAGGGCGTGCGCTACCTGTTCCATGTCGCGGCGGACTATCGCCTGTGGGCACGCGATCCCTCGGAGATCATCCGCGCCAACGTCGAGGGAACGCTGAACCTCAAGCGCGAGGCGCTGGCCGCCGGCGTTGAACGCATCGTCTATACGAGCAGTGTTGCCACGCTCCGCGTGGCGGGCGCCTCGACGCCGGTCGACGAGACGGCAATGCTTTCGCCCGATGAGGCGATCGGCGCTTACAAGCGCAGCAAGACCATGGCCGAGCGCGCTGTCGAGGACATGATCCTGCGCGAGGGCCTGCCCGCCATCATCGTCAGTCCCACGACTCCCATCGGGCCACGCGACATCCGGCCGACACCCACGGGTCGCATTCTGCTCGACGCCGCGCGCGGCCGCATCCCGGCCTTCGTCGACACGGGATTGAACTTCGTCCATGTCGACGACGTCGCCGCCGGCCATTTGCTGGCCTTCGAAAAGGGTCAAATCGGCGAACGCTACATCCTGGGTGGCGAGAACCTGACGCTGCGGCAGCTGCTCGAGACAATCGCCGAGCTGGCCGGCCGCAAGGCGCCGCGATTCAGGCTGCCGCGCGCGCCATTGATGCCGCTGGCCTTCGCCGCCGAGCGTCTGGCGCATTTCACCGGCAAGGAGCCGCTGCTCACTCTCGATGGGTTGCGCATGTCGCGCTATCGCATGTTCTTCACCTCTGCCAAGGCCGAGCGCGAGCTCGGCTATCGCAGTCGGTCCTACCGGGAAGGCGTTGTCGACGCGCTGGGCTGGTTCCGTACCGCCGGTTACCTGACATGACTCTGTGGCCTGGCATCGGACTGCTTTGCCTCGCGGTGTGGCTCTACCTGCTTGTCGCGCGCGGCGGCTATTGGCTGGCGCGCGAGCGCGATGACGACCTGCTTGCCGCTCCGCTACGACGGCCCGCCGTCGTGGCGGTCGTTCCTGCCCGAAACGAAGCCGACGTCATTGCACGATCCATCGGCAGCCTGCTCGCCCAGGACTATGTCGGGCCGTTCCGCGTCGTTCTCGTCGACGACGGCAGTACCGACGGCACGTCTGCTGTCGCGAAGGCAATCCGGAGCGGACGACGTCTCGATGTGGTTTCCGGGACGGATTTGCCGGCCGGTTGGACGGGCAAGCTGTGGGCGCTGGAGCAGGGCATTCGTCATGCCATGGCCACCGGCGATGCCATCGACTATTTCCTGCTGACCGATGCCGACATTGGCCATGCGCCCGACAACCTCAGCCGCCTGGTTGCCCGTTCCGAGTTGGATGGCCGCGTCCAGGTCTCGCAGATGGCCGAGCTGTCCTGCGCGACCCGGGCCGAGCGGTTCCTCATTCCCGCCTTCGTCTATTTCTTCCAGATGCTGTATCCGTTCGCCTGGGTCGCGCAGCGCGATCGTGCGACAGCCGCTGCCGCCGGCGGCTGCACCCTGGTGCGGCGCGATGCGCTGGAGCGCGCCGGCGGCATCCCGGCCATCAGGTCTGAAATCATCGACGATTGTGCGCTGGGGCGTCGCCTCAAGGGCCAGGGCCCGATCTGGCTCGGCCTCACGCGACGGGCCAAGAGCTTGCGGCCCTACGGCGGCTTCCTGAAGATCGGCCACATGATTTCGCGTTCGGCCTACGCTCAGCTCGGCTACTCGCCCTTGGCGCTTGCCGGCACTATCGCCGCCATGGGGCTGGTCTACGTCGCGCCGCCGCTGCTCGCGCTGCTGTCCGACGGGCCGGCCCGCTGGCTGGGATTGTCCGCCTGGCTGGTGATGGCCATCAGCTTCCAGCCGATGGTGCGCTTCTACCGCCGGTCTCCGCTCTGGGGGTTGGCACTCCCTGCCATCGGCGCCGTCTATGCCTTCTTCACCGTACAATCGGCGATCGACTTCTGGCGCGGGCGCGGCGGCCTGTGGAAGGGCCGCGTCCAGGCCATGGCAGGAGACTCGTGACCGGCGCGAATGACTTCGCCTCCGGCAAGGGGCATCGGGACGAGAATTTCCCGGTGGCCTCGCGGCTGGTGCGCGCCGAGTTGCGGCCGACGATCCTCGCCTTCTACCGCTTCGCGCGCGCGGCCGACGATGTCGCCGACCACGAATCCGCCTCGCCAGACCGCAAGCTGGCCGAGCTCGAACGCCTCGAGGCGGGCTTGCGCGGCGAGACCGGCACCAGCGCCGAAGGCGAAAGGCTGCGCGTGGCTCTGCAGGCGAGAGGCCTGACCGACCGCCACGCGCTCGATCTCCTGGAAGCCTTCCGCCGGGATGTCACCAAGCGACGTTATTCGGACTGGGTCGAGCTGATGGACTACTGCCGCTATTCGGCGTCGCCGGTCGGCCGGTTCGTCCTCGATCTGCATGGCGAATCGACGGCCCTGTGGCCGCTCAACGACGCGCTGTGCAATGCGCTGCAGGTGATCAACCATTTGCAGGACTGCGCCAAGGATTACCGCCAGCTCGATCGTGTATACGTTCCCCTCGACGGGCTGAGGGCCGCCGGGCTGGGAGTGGAATCGCTCGCCGATCCGCGGGCATCGCCGGCGCTGCGGGACGTCATCGCGGCTCTCGCGCGCCGGACCGGCGCACTGCTCGATCAATCGCGGCCGTTCGCCGATGGCATCGCCGATCGGCGGCTGGCGCTGGAAGTCGGCGTCATCCAGGCGCTGGCCGAGAGCCTTGTGCAGCGTCTCGAGCGTCACGACCCGCTGTCTGAGCGCGTCCACCATCGCAAGATCGAGGCCGCCGGGCTCGCCTTGCGCGGCGGCCTTGGCGTGGCGCTCAGGCGGCTCGGCCGGAAGGCCGCTTCCCGTCAACCCGGTCTGCGCGGCAGTCGACGATGACCGCCGCTCCGTCCGATGTCGGCGAGTACCGGGCGCGCATTTCCGGCAGCTCGTTCTACACCGCCATGCGCCTCATGCCGAAGGTCGAGCGCGAGGCGATGTTCGCGGTCTACATGTTCTGCCGGCTGGTCGACGATATCGCCGACGACGGCACGCGGCCGCGCCCGGCCCGCGCCGCAGCGCTGGCGGAATGGCGCCGCGACCTCGATGCGCTGTACGGCGGCCGGCCGGCCGGCCAGGCGAGCTTCCTCCAGGGACCGGTGCAGGCCTTCGGCCTGAGACAGGCCGATTTCCTCGCCGTGATCGACGGCATGGAAATGGACGTCGCCGCCGACATCCGCGCGCCCGATCTCGCGACGCTCGGCCTCTATTGCGACCGCGTCGCCGTCGCGGTCGGCCGTCTCTCCACCCGAGTCTTCGGCATGGAGGAGGCTCCCGGCAGTGAACTGGCGCATCAGCTCGGGCGCGCGCTGCAGCTCACCAACATCCTGCGCGACCTCGACGAGGATGCCGAGATCGGCCGCCTTTACCTGCCGCGCGAGCTTCTGCTGCAGGCGGGGATCGAGAGCACCGATCCCGGCGCCGTCATCGGCGATGCGCGCGTCGATCAGGCCTGCCGGGCTGTGGCCGCGCAGGCGCTCGATCATTTCGCGGCGGCCGATCGCGTGCTGCGGTCCAGGCCGCGCGGCCGCCTGCTGGCGCCGCGGCTGATGGCGGCCGTCTATCGCGCCCTGCTCGATCGCATGCTGGCCGAGGGCTGGGCGGCGCCGCGCCGGCGCGTTCGTCTCGGCAAGCCCCATCTTCTCTATCTGATCGCCCGCTGCAGCGTGTCCGGATGACCGTTCATGTCATCGGCGCCGGGCTGGCCGGGCTGTCGGCCGCCGTCGCGCTGGCCGGCCGCGGCGTGCGCGTCGTCGTGTCCGAGGCAGCCAAGCAGGCCGGCGGCCGGTGCCGCTCCTACCATGACAGCCTGCTCGACATGACGATCGACAACGGCAATCACCTCGTCCTGTCGGGCAACGGGGCGGTCGATCGCTACCTGCGCGACATCGGTGCGCGAGACAGGCTCGTGGGCCCCGGTCGTGCGGAGTTCCACTTCGTGGATTTTCAACTGGGCCGGCGCTGGACGCTGCGCCCGGACGACGGACCGGTGCCGTGGTGGATCTTCGATGCGGCCCGCCGCGTGCCGGGCACGTCCGTACGCGACTATCTCGTCCTGCTGACCCTGATGAGGCGCCATCCGGGACGCCGTATCGGCGAGATCGTTCGCCGTGACACCGTCCTGTGGGAGAAGTTCCTGCGGCCGGTACTGTTGTCGGCCTTGAACACCGCGCCGGAGGAGGCCTCGGCCGACCTCGCCGGCGCCATCGTGCGGGAAACCCTGGCCAAGGGCGGACGGCACATGGAGCCGCTCGTCGCCTCGCCGAGTCTCGCCGCCGCCTTCGTCGATCCGGCAATCGATCGGTTGCGCGGCGCCGGCGCGGACATCCGGCTGGGCCGCTCGCTGCGCGCCGTCAGGTTCGCCGACGGACGGGCGGTCGGGTTGGCCTTCGACGAGGGGGACGAGACGGTGGGTGCGGAGGACTGCGTGGTCCTGGCGGTGCCGCCCTGGACCGCCCAGAAGTTGCTGCCGGGCACGGACGCACCGGATACATTCCGCGCCATCCTGAACGCCCATTTCCGCATCGTCCCGCCATCGCATGCCAAGCCCATGGTCGGCGTGATCGGCGGCACGGTGGAATGGATCTTTGCCCTTCATGACCGCCTGTCCGTCACCGTCAGCGCCGCCGATCATCTCATGGACACCGATACCGATGACCTGACCCTGCTGCTGTGGCGCGACGTCTCGGCGGTGCACGATCTGACGGGGCCGGTACCGCCCTGTCGCATCGTCAAGGAGAAGCGCGCCACCTTCGCCGCGACCCCCGCGCAGGACGCGCGCCGGCCGGCGGCGCGCACCCAGTGGGCCAACCTGTTCCTCGCCGGCGACTGGACCGACACCGGCCTGCCGGCGACGATCGAGGGGGCGCTGCGGTCGGGCAACACGGCCGCCGGTCTCGTTCGCGGCAGCGCCTGAAGCATGTCGACGCTTGTGCACGGGCTGGACGAAGACATCGATCGCGCCGCGCAGGCGCTGACGCGCCGGCAGCGCGACGACGGCCACTGGGTCTTCGAACTGGAAGCCGACGCCACGATCCCGTCGGAATACGTCCTGCTGCGCCATTATCTCGGCGAGCCGGACGACCTCGAGCTCGAGCGCAAGATCGGCGTCTACCTGCGCCGCATCCAGGGCGAGCACGGCGGCTGGCCACTGTTTCATGACGGTGCCTTCGACATCAGCGCATCGGTGAAGGCCTATTTCTGCCTGAAGATGATCGGTGACAGCCCCGATGCGCCGCACATGGCGAAGGCGCGCAAGGCGATCCTGGCGCATGGCGGCGCCGAGCAGGCCAACGTCTTCACGCGCATCCTGCTGGCCCAGTTCGGGCAGCTTTCGTGGGCGCACGTGCCGACCATGCCGGTCGAGATCATCCTGCTGCCGCGCTGGTTTCCCATCCACCTGTCGCGCATGTCGTACTGGGCGCGCACCGTCATCGTGCCGCTTCTGGTGCTGGCGGCGTTGCGCAAGCGCGCGCGCAATCCGCGCCAGGTCGGCATCCAGGAGCTCTTCGCCACGGCGAGCCGCTCCGAACGCAAACTGGCGCCGCACCAGCATCGCGGCTGGGCGTTGTTCTTCAACGCGCTCGACCGCGTGCTGAAAGCGGTCGAACCGCTGTGGCCGAAGAAGATGCGCCGACGCGCCGTCGATCGCTGCGTCGCCTTCGTCACCGAGCGGCTGAACGGCGAGGACGGCCTTGGCGCGATCTATCCCGCGATGGCGAACTCGGTGATGATGTACGACGCGCTGGGCTACGCCGCGGATCATCCCGACTATGCCACGGCCCGCCACTCGATCGACAACCTGCTGGTCGTCCGCGACGACGAGGCCTACTGCCAGCCCTGCGTTTCCCCGGTCTGGGATACGGCACTTGCCGCCCAGGCCATGCTGGAGGTCCAGGACGGCGGTGCGGACGCTGCTGCGCTGGGCGGACTGCGCTGGCTGAAACCGTTGCAGGAGCTCGACGCGAAGGGCGACTGGAGCGAGCGACGACCCGCGGTGCGTCCCGGCGGCTGGGCGTTCCAGTATCGCAATCCGCACTATCCCGATCTCGACGACACCGCCGTCGTCGTCATGGCGATGGACCGCGCGCGGCGGCTATCAGGTGACGGGAGGGCCGGCGCGGGGCAGGCCTACGACGAGGCCATCGCGCGCGGCGTCGAATGGATCAAGGGCCTGCAAAGCGGCAATGGCGGCTGGGCGGCGTTCGATGCCGACAATGTCGATCACTACCTCAACAACATTCCGTTCGCCGATCATGGCGCGCTGCTCGATCCGCCGACCGCCGACGTCAGCGCCCGCTGCATCAGCATGCTGGCCCAGCTCGGCGAGACGCCGGCAAATCCCGTCATGCGCGCCGGTCTCGACTACCTCGAGCGCGATCAGATGCCGGACGGCAGCTGGTTCGGCCGCTGGGGCGTGAACTACATCTACGGCACATGGTCGGCATTGTGCGCGCTCGGCGCCGCGGGTTTCGACGGCACGAGGCCGAGTGTCGCCAAGGCCGCCGACTGGCTGATCGCGATCCAGAACGAAGACGGCGGCTGGGGCGAGGACTGCACGAGCTACAAGCTCGACTACCGCGGCTATGAACCCGCTCCCTCCAACGCCTCGCAGACCGCCTGGGCACTTCTCGGGCTGATGGCGGCAGGCGAGGTCGACCATCCCGCCGTCGAGCGCGGCATCGCCTGGCTGCGGCGGACCCAGGATGCGGGCGGCTTGTGGCGGCAGGACGCCTACACTGGCGGCGGCTTCCCGCGCGTCTTCTACCTGCGCTACCACGGCTATCCGGCCTATTTCCCGCTGTGGGCGCTGGCCCGCTATCGCAACCTGCGTCGCGCCAACAGCCGGCGCGTCGCCTGGGGCATGTGATGATCCTCGCCGTCACCGGGCTGCAGCGCGAACGGCGCATTCTCGCCGGCCCCGGCGTCGAGGTTGTGGCGGGTGGCGGCGATCAGGCGCGCCTTGAAGCGGAGATCGAGCGCCTGGCGGCCGCCGCGCGCGGCATCATCAGCATCGGCATCGCGGGTGCGCTGGCGCCGGCATTGC
>DATGZZ010000073.1:0-3082 GCA_035296945.1 Reyranella sp. | reverse complement strand
AGTTCGGCATCATCGGCGCCATCGTCGGCCGCGCCCTCTACGACGGCCGCGTGACGGTGCCCGACGCCATCCGCGTCCTGAAGGGCGAGTAGCGATGCTCAAGGTGCGCATCATCCCCTGCCTCGACGTCAAGGACGGCCGGGTCGTCAAGGGCGTGCAGTTCGTCGGGCTGCGCGATGCCGGTGACCCGGTCGAGCAGGCGCGGGTCTACGACGCCGCCGGCGCCGACGAGCTCACCTTCCTCGACATCACGGCAAGCCACGAGAACCGCGACACCATCCTCGACGTGGTCGCGCGCACGGCCGAGCAGTGCTTCATGCCGCTGACCGTGGGCGGCGGCGTGCGCCAGGTCGAGGACATCCGCCGCCTGCTGCTGGCCGGCGCCGACAAGGTCTCGATCAACTCCGCCGCCGTGGCCCGGCCGGAGTTCGTGCGCGAGGCGGCCGAGAAATACGGCGACCAGTGCATCGTGGTGGCGATCGACGCCCGCCAGACGGCGCCCGGCCGCTGGGAGGTCTTCACCCATGGCGGCCGCAAGGCGACCGGCCTCGAGGCCATCGGCTGGGCCAGGCGCATGACGGAGTCGGGCGCGGGCGAGATCCTGCTGACCTCGATGGACCGCGACGGCACCAAGTCGGGCTTCGATCTCGAGCTTACCCGCGCGGTGTCGGACGCCGTGCCTGTGCCGGTCGTGGCCTCGGGCGGCGTCGGCACGCTCGATCATCTGGTCGAGGGTGTGCTGCAGGGCGGCGCCTCGGCGGTGCTCGCCGCCTCGATCTTTCATTTCGGCGAGTTCACCATTGCCGAGGCGAAGGAACGATTAGCCCAAGCCGGCGTTCCTATCCGACAAATCTCGCGCGACGCGTGATTTTGGCGTAGAATTGCCGTAGCGCTCTTGTAAGAGGCGCACGCAATCGCCCGTCCCCTCGGGCGTGGAGTAAATCCCGGGATGGCCAAGAACAAGAAAGCGAAGAAAGCGCACAAGAAGAAGCGCGCCAACGGTGCTGCCGGCGCCGATGAGCATGTGCTCGACCGGCTCTATCTTGTGATCGAGAGCCGCAAGGGCGCTGACCCAGACACCTCCTATACCGCCCGCCTGTTCAGCCGCGGCCGCCAGCAGATCGCCAAGAAGCTGGGCGAGGAAGCGGTCGAGGCGCTGATCGAGGGCATCCGCGGCGACCGGCCCAAGCTCGTGGGCGAAAGCGCCGACATGCTCTATCACCTGCTCACCCTGTGGGCGTCGATCGGCGTCAAGCCCAAGGCGGTTTGGACCGAGCTCGCCCGCCGCGAGGGCCTGTCGGGCATCGCGGAGAAGGCGTCGCGCAAGCAGAAGTGACGGGTCACGGTGACGGACCGGCGCCCCCGCGCTAAACCGGGGCCATGGCCGACTACGACCGCAACAACATCTTCGCCCGCATCCTGCGCGGCGAGCTGCCGTGCAGGAAAGTCTACGAGGACGAGCACGCACTCGCCTTCCACGACATCAACCCGCAGGCGCCGGTGCATGTGCTGGTGATCCCCAAGGGCGAGTACGTGTCCAACATGGATTTCAGCGCCAAGGCGCCGACCGAGACCGTCGCCGGCTTCTGGCGCGCCGTTGGCACGGTGGCGCGCGAGCTCGGGCTGGAGCAGGACGGCTATCGCCTGGTCGCCAACAACGGCGCCAATGGCGGCCAGATCGTGTTCCATTTCCACGTCCATATCGTGAGCGGCAAGCAGCGGCCGCGTTGGGGTCGCGTCCACGAATGATTCTTCGCCGCGCGTTGCTGGCGCTCGGAGCGCTCGCGCCACTCGCGGCCCCTGTGGCCGCTGGGGCGCAGCCGGCGCGGCCGCGCTTCTACGCCAAGGGCACCAAGCAGCGCGCCGTGCACTTCGCCGGCAGCGATGGCGCCACGCTCGCCGGCACCTTGCTGCTGCCGATCTGGAGCGAGCTCGAGAAGGTGCCGGGCGTCGTGCTGGTGTCGGGCAGCGGGCCGACCGACCGCGACGGCAACAACGCGCTGGTGCCCGACCGCATCGACCTCCTGAAGCAGATCGCCGAGCTTTTGGCCGAGGCGGGCATCGCCAGCCTGCGCTACGACAAGCGCGGCATCGGCGCGTCGACCGCCAAGCCGCAGGGCTCGATTGCCGAGCTGGAGCGCTTCTTCTCCTGGGACAATTTCGTCGGCGACGTCGTCGCCGCCCAGGCCGAGCTGGTGAGGCACGACGAGATCAAGGCCTATGCCACCGCCCTGCTGGGCCACAGCGAGGGTGGGTTGCTGGTGCTGGCCGCGGCTCCCGCCATCACCAAGCACCCGCCGCACGGCATGGTGCTCGTGGCCACGCCGGGCCGGAAGCTTGCCGACATCCTGCGCGCCCAGATCGGGCGTGGCGCGCCCAGCCTCGTGGCGCCGGCCGAGCGCGCCATCGCCGCCATCGAAGCGACCGGCCATGTGCCGGCCGACCTACCGCGCGAGCTAGGCGCGCTCTTCCCGCCCTATGCCGGACCGTTCCTGCAGCGCCTGCTGGCGTTCGATCCCGCGCAGGCGTTGGCGGCCTCGCGCCTGCCCTGCCTGGTGCTGCAAGGTGCCGCCGATCGGCAGGTCGTGCCCATGGAGGACGTCCAGCCCCTGATCGACGCGCTCGGCAAGCGCGACGCGCCGGGCGAGGCGGTGGTCATCCCCGCGGCCAGCCACAATCTCAAGGTGGCGCAGTGGCCGACCGATGCCGGTTTCGCCGGGCCGGTCGCGCTTGCCGCGGCGGCCAAGCTCACGAGCTGGATGAAGCAGTTGCTCGGTGCTTGATCGACCGCTGCAGCGGGTCGAGAGTGGACACATCGTTTCATGCTCCTCTCCCCCGCCAGGGGGAGAGGAACGTGAAAGGAGGAAGCGACATGGCCGTGACGGTGCGTCCGGTGACCGAGGCGGTGGGCGCGGAGATCTCCGGCGTCGATCTGCGGCGGCTGAGCGATCAGGACTTCGCGCTGATCGAGCAGGCATGGACCCGGCATTCCATGATCCTGCTGCGCGGCCAGCAGCTCAGCGAGGATGACCTTCTGGCCTTCAGCCGGCGCTTCGGCGAGCTCGACCCGCCGCCCAACCAG
>DATGZZ010000072.1:0-3589 GCA_035296945.1 Reyranella sp. | reverse complement strand
AGCAGTCGCCGCGCTTCGGCGTCGTCGGCCGCGAGGTCACCGCCAAGTTCAAGATCGAGGATCCCGCCGGCGGCACCGCGCCGGTGACCCTGTCGGTAAACGGCGAGGTCGTAAAGCGGATCGACGTGCCGGTCGGCAAGTCGGTCGAGCTGCCGATCACCGTCGGCAATCCCGGCGCCAACGTCGTCGAGCTCGAGGTGGCGCCCGGCCAGAACGAGCTCACGCTGGACAACAACCGCGGCCTGTTCACCATCAACGGCGTGCGCGATCGGCTCCGCGTGCTCTTGGTCTCGGGCGAGCCCTACCAGGGCGAGCGGGCGTGGCGGAACCTCTTGAAGAGCGATCCGGCCGTCGACCTGGTGCACTTCACCATCCTGCGCACGCCGCAGAAGGACGATTTCACGCCGGTGCGCGAGCTCAGCCTGATCGTCTTCCCGATGCGCGAGCTGTTCGAGCAGAAGCTGAAGGAATTCGATCTCATCATCTTCGACCGCTACGAATCGGGTAGCCTGATCACCCGCGAGTATTTCCGCAACATCGCCGAATATGTGAAAGGCGGCGGGGCGTTGCTGGTCTCCGTCGGGCCGGTGTTCGCGACGCAACGCTCGCTCTACCGCACGCCGCTTGGCGCGGTGCTGCCGGCCGCGCCCTTGGGCGACGTGCTGGAGACGCCGTTCAAGCCCAAGGTCACCGAGATCGGGCAGCGCCATCCCGTCACCACCAACCTGCCGCAGGCCGGCGATCCAGGAAAGGATCCCGACTGGGGACGCTGGTTCCGCCTGGTCACGTCGCGCACCGAGCGCGGCAATGCCGTGCTGTCGGGCGCCGACGAGCGGCCGCTGGTCATCCTCGACCGCGTCGGCGAGGGCCGCGTCGCCCAGCTGATGTCCGATCACCTGTGGCTGTGGAACCGCGGCATCGACGGCGGCGGCCCTCAACCGGAATTGGTGCGTCGCACCGCGCACTGGCTGATGAAGGAGCCCGACCTCGAGGAGGAGGCGCTGCGCGCCACCTCCGTCGGCGGCCGCATCGAAGTCACGCGCCGGACGCTCGCCGCCACCTTCCCGCAGGTCACCATGACCGCGCCCGACGGCTCCACCAAGACCATCGACCTGCGCCAGACCAGCCCGGGCCTGGGCCTGGGCGTGATCGACGTCGACAAGCCCGGCCTCTATCGCTTCGATGACGGCACGCTCAGGACCGTGGCCGCGGTCGGCAATCCCGACCCGCTGGAATTCTCCGACGTGCGCGCCACCGACGCCAAGCTGAAGCCGCTGACGGAAGCGTCGGGCGGCTCGATCATGTGGCTGGCCGACACCAGCGATCCCGACATCCGTTCGGTCCGCCCCGGCCGCGCCGCCGGCGGCTCCGACTGGATTGGGCTGCGCCGCAACGAAGGCTACACGGTCGCCGGCATCAACCAGCTTCCGCTGCTGCCCGGCATCCTGGTGGCGATGGCCTTCCTGCTGGCCCTCGGCAGCGCCTGGTGGCGCGAGGGGCGCTAGGCCCACTCTCCCTCCCGACCGGAGCCGCGCCGCTGGACTACGCCGCGCTATCGGCGGCTCTGCTGGCATGGCGGGCGCGTTCGCTCGCGGCCTCGAGGTCTGCGACCCAGTCGCGATCGTCCTCGTTGGCGGGATTGGCAGGCCGCCGATTGCCCCACAGGTCGGGTCGCCGGTTGCGCAGCCAGAAGATGCAGGCGCCGGTGCTGGGCGGATAGTGGACCGTGCTGGCGACCACCCGCTCCTGGCCCTGATGCCAGACCACGCGTTCGACCGTCCGATCGTAGCCGACGGCGCGCTCGTAGAGGCAGCGCGCCACATGGGCATCCGCCACTGCACGCCCCTCCCGCACCGCCTGCGCGAACTCGGCATTGTTGGCGATCCAGTTGTCGATGGTGCGCGGCGCCACCTCGAACAGGGCCGCGAGCTCGGCATTGGTGGCGCCGAGGAGGCAATGATCGTGCGCCTGCCGGGCATAGTCGGGTTTGTAGAGGGTAGGTCGTCCGGGGCTGGTCATAAGACAATAATAACTCAGGTCACCTATTGGGTCAACAAAACAATAACCGAAGTGCAGACGGCACGTCGGCCCTATTTCTGCGTACCGTACGACGACAAAACCCGCAGATGCAGTCACTGCTAGCACAAGGCCTAGGGGTGGAGCCGATCATCGGGTAGCCGACTTGGTATCGCGGGCGACGATTAATGCGCCGAGGTGGCGCGAGTGCCGCTGGGCTCGGCAGGCATCGTCCAGCGCCGTGCGCTATCAAAACGGCGTGAGACGGCCTTTGCCATGTCACGCATTCTCGTTGCTGTCGTTAGCTCGGCGTCGCGTTCCTTGGCGTGTTGACGCTCGCGGAGAGTCGCCGGCCGAGAACACTGGCGCCTCCCCTTTCACGTCCATTCGGATGAACGCTCGAGTGCGGCCGCTCGGGCAAACAAGGAGGCTCGCCATGGCACGGTCGACCCGGTTGCTCGCGGCTTCATGCATGATCGCCTTCGCCTGCGGTGCCGCACCAGCGTCGGCCCAAACAACCCAGATGGCGGCTCAACCGGCGGCCCCGACAGCGGGCGCCGCCTTCGACACGCAGGCCGCCAATCACGCCACACAGCTCTTGAAGGACGGGCGCAAGATCTTCCGCTTCGAGACCTTCGGCAGCGAGGCCTTCTGGGGCGACTCCTTGGAACTGCACAAGGCCATCGCCGGCGCCAAGAACGGCGGCGTCGGTCCGGGCGTCTCGCCCAAGGCCGCGCTGGCCGTCGGCCTCAAGGTCGACGCCGATGCGCTGCCCGAGCAGCTGAAGGCGCAGATCAAGGCCGGCAAGGTCAATCTCGACGATCCGGCGACGACGATTGCGCTCCTCAAGGCGAACGCCGTGGTCGGCGTGACGGCATTCGCCAATCCCAACGGCAGCGTCAGATCGATGGGGATCCAGTGCGCGTTCTGCCACTCCACCGTCGACAACTCCTTCGCGCCCGGCATCGGCAAGCGGCTCGACGGTTGGGCCAACCGCGACCTCAATGTCGGCGCCATCGTGTCGCTGGCGCCCAACCTGAAGCCTTTCACCGACCTCCTGGGTGTCGACACCGAAACGGTGAAGAAGGTTCTGGCCAGCTGGGGGCCGGGTCGCTACGACGCCGAGCTCGACAAGGACGGCAAGGCTTTCAGGCCCGACGGCAAGCAGGCGGGAACGTTGATCCCGCCGGCGTTCGGCCTGGCCGGCGTGAACCTCGCGACCTGGACGGGCTTCGGCTCGGTCACCTACTGGAACGCCTATGTCGCGGCGACGCAGATGCATGGTGCGGCGACGTTCTTCGACCCCCGCTTCAACAACAAGGAGCAATATCCCGTCTCGGCCAAGAGCGGCTCGGGCAACACGCGCAATGTGCCGGACAAGACGACGGCGAAGCTGGCGGCGCTGCACTTCTACCAGCTCTCGCTGCCGCCGCCGAAGGCGCCGCCCGGCTCCTTCGACAAGGCCGCCTTCGAGCGCGGCAAGGCCATCTTCGCCGGTGCGGGAAAGTGCGCGACCTGCCACGTGCCGCCGCTCTTCACCGAGCCCGGCTGGAACGCGCACAAGCCCGCCGAC
>DATGZZ010000071.1:0-3649 GCA_035296945.1 Reyranella sp. | reverse complement strand
AGCACGGTGTTTGCCTACCAGGGCATCGTCGGCCTGGGCTGGATCGTCGACACGAACTTCCGCGTGAACCTCGACGGCCGCTACTACGGCACGTCGAACCCGACGGTCAATGGCGCCCAGTGGACCAACAACAACTTCAGCGTGATGCTGGGCCTGCAGCTGAAGTTCGGCTCGGCTCCGCCGCCGCCGCCGGTTCAGGCGCCGCCGGTGGCGCCGCCGTCGTTCATGGTGTTCTTCGACTGGGACCGCTCGAACCTGAGCCAGCAGGCGCTGGCCACGATCAAGCAGGCGGCCGACGCCTTCAAGACCAAGGGCAACGCCCGCATCACCGCCACCGGCCACACCGACACGTCGGGCCCGGAAGCCTACAACATGGCGCTGTCGCTGCGTCGCGCCAACGCGGTCAAGGACGCGCTGGTGCGTGAAGGCGTGCCGGCCCAGGCGATCAGCGTGATCGGCCGCGGCGAGCAGGGCCTGCTGGTGCAGACCGGCGACGGCGTGCGCGAGCCGCAGAACCGCCGCGTCGAAATCGTCGTCCAGTAGACGATCGACATTTTGGAGCAGAAACGGCCGGGCATCGCCCGGCCGTTTTTCTTATTCGGACCACGGGCGTGAGAAGACGCGCTAACCCGCCAGCTTGACCCATTCCTCTTCCGTCAGCGTCTGGACGCCGAGCTCGGTGGCCTTGCGGGCCTTGGAGCCGGCATTCTCGCCGACCACGACCAGGCTGGTCTTCTTCGACACCGAATCGGTCACCTTGGCGCCGAGCTCCTCGGCGCGCGCCTTGGCCGCGTCGCGGGTCATCGACGAGAGCTCGCCGGTGAAGACCACGACCTTGTCCTTGAGCTTGGCGTCGGCCGCCACGACCCGTCGCGTCACCGCCTCGACGGTGAGCTGCTTGCGCAGGTCGCGGATCACCTCGACGTTGTGGCCTTCGCTGAAGAAGGCGCACATGGCGTCGGCCGTGGTGACGCCGATCTGCTCGACGTTGCACAACCGGCTGTAGCTCTCGCCGACCTCGGCCGCGGCCTTCTCCTTCTTGACGTCGTCCGGCTTCTTCTTGCGCTCCTTGGCGGCCTTCAGCATCTCGTCGAGCCAGGCATCGACGTCGCCATACTCCTGCGCCAGGATCTTGGCGGTGGCCTCGCCGATCAGCGGGATGCCGATGGCATTGATGAAGCGGTCGAGCGAGATGGTCTTGCGCGCCTCGATCGCCGCCATCAGGTTGCGAACCGAGAGATCGCCCCAGCCCTCGCGCTTCTTGATCTCGTCGATCTTCCTGGGCAGCCGGAAGATGTCGCCCGGCACCTTCAACAGCCCGTCGCGATGAAAATTCTCGATGTGCGTTCCGCCGAGCCCCTCTATGTCGAAGCAGTTGCGCGACACGAAGTAGCGCAGCCGCTCGACCTGCTGGAACGGGCATTCCAGCCCGCCCGAGCAGCGCCGCACCACGCCGCCCTCCTCGCTCGCCACCTTGGTCTCGAGCGGACAGGGGCAATGGGTGGGAAAGCGGAACTTCTCGGTCTTCTTCGGCCGTTCGTCGGGCACGAAGCCCAGGATCTGCGGGATCACGTCGCCGGCGCGCTGCACCACCACCATGTCGCCGACGCGCACGTCCAGCCGCTCGATCTCGTCGGCATTGTGCAACGAGGCGCGCGCCACCATGACGCCGCCGACATTGACCGGCTCGAGCTCGGCCACCGGCGTCAGCGCGCCGGTGCGGCCGACCTGGATGAGGATGCCGTTCAGCCGCGTGCGCGCCTGCTCGGCCGGGAACTTGTGGGCGACCGCCCAGCGCGGCGCGCGGCTGACGAAGCCCAGCCGCTCCTGCCAGTCGATGCGGTCGACCTTGTAGACGACGCCGTCGATGTCGTAGGGCAGCGACGGCCGCTCGACGCCCATCTTCTTGTAGAAGGCCCTCACCTCCTCCGGCGTGCGGCAGAGCTGCGACAATGGATTGACGCGGAAGCCCCAGCCCTTGAGCAGCTTCAGGTACTCGCTGTGGGTCTTCCATGAACGCGGCTCGGCCTCGCCCCAGGCGTAGGCGAAGAAGCGCAGCGGTCGCTTGGCGGTGATCTCGGAATCGAGCTGGCGCAGCGAGCCGGCGGCCGCGTTGCGCGGGTTGGCGAAAGTCTTCTCGCCGGCCGCTTCCTGGCGTTTGTTCATCGCCTGGAAGGCGTGGCGCTCCATGTAAATCTCGCCGCGCACGTCGAACGCCTTGGGGAATTTGCCTTTCAGCTTGTGCGGGATGTCCTTCACCGTCTTTAGGTTGGCGGTGACGTCCTCACCGGTCGTGCCGTCTCCGCGCGTGGCGCCGACGGTGAATACGCCGTCTTCGTAGCGCAGGCTTATGGACAGGCCATCGATCTTGGGCTCGCAGGCCAGCGCGATCTCGTCGTCCGGCTTGAGGTCGGTCTCGCGCTCCAGCGCGCGGCGCAGCCTGTCGAGGAAACTCTGCAGCTCCTCGTCGGTGAAGGCGTTGTCCAGCGACAGCATCGGCCGGCCGTGACGAACTTTGGCGAAGGCCGTGGTCGGTGTCGGTGCGACCTGCTGGGTGGGACTGGTTGCATCGATGAGCTCGGGCAGGCGCTCCTCGATGGCCTTCAGACGTTGGCGCAGCTTGTCGTAGTCGGCGTCGGAGATCTCCGGCGCGTCCTGCTCGTGATAGAGCTTGTCGTGGCGCGCGATCTCTTCGGTCAGCCGCTTGTGCTCGCTGCGCGCCTGACGCTCGGTAAGATCATCGACGGCGATGGCAGCGACGACTTTCACAGCACGCGACATCGTCCTCTCCTACCCTGCCGCCGCCAGCAGCCGATCGGCGGCGGCGCGCGCCTCGGCTGTCACCTCAGCACCCGACAGCATGCGGGCAATCTCCTCGCGGCGGCCCTTGGCGTCGAGCGCCAGCACATCGGTGCTGGCCGCATTCTTGGTCGTGGTCTTGCGGATCAGCCAGTGACGGTCGGCGACGGCCGCGACCTGCGGCGAGTGCGTGACCACCAGCACCTGCACGTCCTTGGCCAGCCGCTTCAGCCGCTCGCCGACGGCGGCGGCGGTGGCGCCGCCGATTCCCGAATCGACCTCGTCGAACACGATGGTCGCGGCGTCGCCAACCTTGGCCAGGCAGACCTTCAGCGCCAGCAGGAAGCGCGACAGCTCGCCGCCCGAGGCGATGCGCGCGATCGGCGCCGGCGGCTCGCCGGGATTGGTGGCGACGGTGAACTGCACGCGGTCAGTGCCGTGCTCCGACCAGTCGGTCTCCACCAAGGGCGCGAGGTCGGTGACGAACTTGGCCTTCTCCAGCTTGAGCGGCCCCAGCTCGGCGGCGACCGCCTTGTCGAGCCGTGCCGCACCCTTGCGGCGGGCGGCGGACTGGGCCTCGGCGGCGGCAACATAGGCATCGCGCGCGGCCTTCGCCTCATTGGCCAACCGCTTGAGACCGGACTCGCCATCGTCCAGCGCCGCCAGCTGGGCGGCGAACCGCTCGGTCAGCGCCGCCAGGTCCGACACCGTGACGTTGTGCTTGCGCGCCGCGGCACGCAGCGCGAACAGGCGCTCCTCGACCTTTTCCAGCCGTGCGGGATCGAACTCCAGCACCGCCTGCGCCGCCTCGAGCTGGGCCTGCGCTTCGGTGGCCTCGCTCAGCGCCCGG
>DATGZZ010000070.1:0-11888 GCA_035296945.1 Reyranella sp. | reverse complement strand
GCCCCCATCACCTGCTTCACCGCCGAGGAGGCGTGGCTGGCGCGCGCGCCCGACATGCCGGACGGCGCGGCGGAGAGCGTGCATCTGCGGCTCTATCCCGAGATCCCGTTGGCGTGGCTCGATGTCGCGCTGGGCGAGAAGTGGAAGACGGTGCGGGCGCTGCGCCGCGTCGTCACCGGCGCGCTCGAGCGCGAGCGCGCCGAGAAGCGCATTGGCTCGAGCCTGCAGGCCGCGCCGCACGTCCATGTCGCCAAAGAATACGTCGCCGCCATGAAGGATCTCGATCTTGCCGAGATCTGCATCACCTCGGGCGGCGAGCTGATCGAAGGTGCGCTGGCCGCGGGCGACTTCAAGCTCGTCGACGTGCCCGGCGTCGGCGTGGCGCCGCTGCTGGCCGACGGCACCAAATGTGCACGCTGCTGGCAAGTGCTGCAGGAGGTCGGCAAGTCGCCCAAGCACCCGCTGATCTGCCGGCGCTGCGAAGAGGCGGTGGCGGCATGATGCGTCGCATCGATCGCCAGGCGATGGCCCTGGTCGTCATCATCTTGATTGCCGACCAGCTCTCCAAGCAGCTCCTGCTGAGCTACCTGATGGCCGCCAAAAGCGCCATCGTGCCGGTGATCGACGGTTTCTTCCGGCTGGTGATCGTGTGGAACCGCGGCGTCAGCTTCGGCCTGATGGGCGGCGACGGCGCGCTGCCGCCCTGGGTGCTGTCGGCCGTGGCGATCGCCGTGTGCATCGGCCTCTTCGTGTGGCTGCGACGAACCGACCGACCATTCACAGGCTGGGGTATCGGCCTTGTCATGGGGGGCGCCATCGGTAATGTTATCGACCGCGCCCGTTGGGGAGCGGTGTTCGATTTCGCCGATTTCCACATTGGTCAATGGCACTGGCCGGCGTTCAACATCGCCGATTCGGCGATCGTTGTCGGCGTCGGCTTGATGCTCATCGATTCACTTATCGGCGAACGACAAGGCGCGCCCTGATGCGGCCCCATTCGGCAAACACATGATCAGTGGACAAAAGCAAAAGCCCGAAGGACGAACGATGCGACGGACGATCCTGATACCGACAGGTCTTGCGGCCCTCAGCGCCCTCATGCTGGGCGGCTGCAGTATGTTCGAGAACCTCGGCGGCGCCAAAAAGGTGTCGCCCGACGAGTTCAAGATCGTCTCGCACTCCCCGCTCACCATGCCGCCCAATGCCGAGCTCCGGCCGCCCAGGCCCGGTGAGCCCCGGCCGCAGGAAGTGACGCCGGCCGACCAGGCCAAGGAAGCGCTGTCGCCCGCGCTGGCCGCGCGGCCGCAGCGCAACCAGGTCATGACCGGCGCGGCCCAGGGCCCCGGCCGCACCAGTGCCGAGGCGTCGCTGGTGCAGAAGGCGGGTGGCGGCAACGTCGACCCCAACATCCGCAGCCGGGTCAACACCGACACCAAGACCATCAACGACAGCGACAAGACGTTCATCGACAGCCTGATCTTCTGGCAGGATACGCCGCCTTCCGGCGTGGTCATCGACCCGACCAAGGAGCAGCAGCGTATCCGCGACGCCCAGGCGGCGGGCCAGCCGGCCTCGGGCCAGACGCCGACCATCAAGCGGCGCCAGCGCGGCCTGCTCGAAGGCCTGTTCTGAGTCCGGCAACGATCTCGCGCCGCCGAGCCCTGCTCGGCGGCCTGATTGCGGCCGGCGCTCTCGCCTCGCCATCGATCGCGCGCGCCAAGCTCTTCTCGGTCGACCGGCGCAAGTCCGACTTCTTCACCCTGCCCAACGGGCTGCAGGTCGTCGTGCTGCCGTCGAGCCGCGCGCCGATCGTCAACCAGCTCGTGGTCTACAAAGTCGGCAGCGCCGACGAGGTCTACGGCAAAACCGGCATCGCCCATTTCCTCGAGCACATGATGTTCAAGGGCACCGGCACGGTGGGGCCCACCGAGTTCTCGCGCACCGTCTCCAAGAACGGCGGGCGCGACAACGCCTATACGAGCTTCGACACCACGGGCTACTACCAGACCGTCGCCCCCGACCGGCTGGAGATGGTCATGCGCATGGAGGCCGACCGCATGGCCAACCTGCGCCTCACCGAGAAGGAGCTGATCCCCGAGCGCCAGGTCGTGCTCGAGGAGCGCCGCATGCGCATCGACAACTCGCCGGCCGCACTCCTGGGCGAGGCCGTGCAGGAGCAGCTCTACGGCCGCCACAAGCCCTACGGCATGCCGATCTCGGGCTACATCGACGACGTGAAGAAGCTCAACATCCACGATCTCGCGGCGTTCTACGCCAAGTGGTACATGCCCAACAACGCGATCCTGATCGTGGCCGGCGACACCACGGCCGACCAGGTGCGCAAGCTCGCCGAGAAGCACTATGGGCCGATCGCCGCCCGCAAGGTCGATCCGCGACGCCGGCCGGGCGAGGGCGCCTCCGACCTGCCGCAGCGGGTCACGCGCGCCGATGCGCGCGTCGCCGAGCCGCGCTGGTCGCGCTACTACCTGGCGCCGTCCTACCACAAGGGCGAGAGCCAGTACGCCTATGCCCTGCAGGTGCTCGCGCGCCTCTTGGGCGGCGGCGAGACCAGCCGGCTGTGGAAGGCGCTGGTCGTCGAGCGCAAGGTCGCGCTGTCGGCGTGGGCCTCCTACAGCCCGTCGAGCCTTGGCCTCACCTCGTTCGATCTCGGCGTCCATCCCGCGTCGGGCACGCCCATGGTCGAGGTCGAGAGCGCGGTCGGCGGGCTTTTGGGCAAGCTGCTCGATGACGGTGTCACGGCTGAGGAAGTCGAGCGGGCGCAGAACCAGCTCCTGGCTGCCGCGATCTATTCGCAGGATTCGCTGCAAAGCGGCCCGCGCATCTACGGCGGCGCGCTCGGCGTCGGCGGCACGGTGGCCGACATCGATGCCTGGCCGCAGCGCATCGGAGCCGTCACGCCGGCCGCCGTGGTCGCCGCTGCGCGCCATGTCTGGCGCGCCGACGGGCTCGTGACCTCGGTGCTGACGCCGCAGGAAGGCATGCGGTGAGACAGCTGTTGCGTTTCCTTGCCGCGCTGGTCGTCGCGGTCTCAGGCCTGCCGGCCGCTGCCGGCGCCGTCGACATCAAGACGATCAGCACGCCGCTCGGCATCAAGGCGTGGCTGGTGCAGGACAAGAGTGCACCCGCCGTGTCGCTGTCCTTTTCCTTCGCCGGCGGCACGGCGTCGGATCCCGAGGGCCAGTTGGGCGTCACCACGCTGATGGCCGCGCTGCTCAGCGACGGCGCCGGGACGCTCACCTCGCAGGCCTTCCGCCAGCGCCAGGAGGATGCCGCGGCATCGGTGGGCTTCAGTGCCTCGCTCGACCGCCTGGGCGGCAGCCTGCGCGTCCTGTCGGCCAACCGCGAGGAGGGCTTCGAGCTCCTGCGGCTGGCGCTCACCCAGCCGCGCTTCGACAGCGACATGATCGACCAGCGGCGCGCCCAGACCATCGCTGCGATCAACCAGGCCAGCCAGCGTCCCGCCTCGGTCGCCGCGCGCACGCTGATGGAGACCGAGTTCGCCGGCCACCCCTATGCCAACGATCCCGACGGCACGCCCGACGACCTCCGGAAGCTCACGCAGCAGACCCTCAAGCAGCGCGCCGCGGCCCTCTTGATCCGCAACGGCCTGGTCATCGCGGCGGTGGGCGACATCGAGGAAGCCGATCTCGCCCGCCTGCTCGACCGCACCTTCGGCACCCTGCCGACCGGCACGCCGCCGGCTCTGCCGCCCGAGTGGAACCCGCCCACCAAGGCGCGCACCGTCGTGGTCGAGCGGCCGGTGCCGCAGAGCACTGCCTTGCTGGCGCTGCCCGGCGTCGCCCGCGACGATCCCGACTGGTACGCCGCCCTGATCATGAACCACGTCCTGGGCGGCGGCGGCCAGCAGTCGCGGCTGTTCACCGAGGTGCGCGAGAAGCGAGGCCTGGCCTACGGCGCCTCCTCGAGCCTGCGCGTCTACAAGCGCGCAGCGCTGCTGGTGATGTCGACGGCGTCGGCCAACGAGCGCGTCGCCGAGGCCTTGCGCGTGGTCAAGGCCGAGCTGGCCAGGCTTCGCGTTGACGGCCCGACCGAGCAGGAGATCGCCGACGCCAAGACCTATCTCGCCGGCGCGCTGGCGCTGTCGCTCGATTCGTCGGGCGCCATCGCCGGCCTGCTGCATTCCATGCAGGTCGATGGCCTGGCGCCCGACCATCTCACCAAGCGCGCTGCCCTGATCGCGGCGGTCAAGATCGACGATGTCCGCCGCCTCGCCCGCCGCCTGTTGCGCGACGAGGCGCTGACCACGGTCGTCGTCGGCAAGCCGGTCGGCATTGCGTCGGATCCGCTGTGAGCAAGATCGTGACCCGCCCGTATCTTTCCCCGCGGCGGCGGGCGTAAAATGGCCGCGCCATGAGCGCGCTTCGCCGACTTCCCTCGACCTTGGTCAACCGCATCGCCGCGGGCGAGGTGGTCGAGCGCCCGGCGAGTGCCGTCAAGGAGCTGGTCGAGAATGCGATCGACGCCGGCGCCCATCGCATCGCCGTCGTCCTGAAGGAGGGCGGCCGCAGCTTCCTCTCGGTGGTCGACGACGGCGTCGGCATGACGCGCCAGGAGATGGCGCTGGCCGTCGAGCGCCACTGCACCTCCAAGCTGCCCGACGACAATCTGAGCGATATCCGGACCCTTGGCTTCCGCGGCGAGGCGCTGCCCTCGATCGCCTCAGTGAGCCGCTTCGTGCTGACCTCGCGGCCGGCCGGCGCCGACACCGCCTGGAGCCTCGACATCGAAGGCGGCGCCAAGGGCGAGCCGCGGCCGGCGGCGCATCCGCCCGGCACGCGCGTCGAGGTGCGCGAGCTCTTCTTCGCGACGCCGGCGCGGCTCAAGTTCCTGAAGGAGCCGCGCACCGAATCGGGGCACGTCGCCGACGCCCTGCGCCGGCTCGCCATGGCCCATCCCGCCATCGCCTTCCGCCTGGAAAGCGAGGAGCGCACTCTGGTCGACCTGCCGGCCGCCAATCCCTCGCTGCTCGACGGGTCCGATGAAGGTCGGCCCGACGCCGCGCGCCTCGAGCGGCTGGCCGCCATCATGGGTCGCGAGTTCGCCGACAATGCGCTCGCCATCGACGCCAACCGCGAGGGCTTCAGGCTGACGGGATTCGCCGGCCTGCCGACGCTCAATCGGCCGACCAGCCAGCACCAGTATCTCTTCGTCAATGGCCGGCCGGTGCGCGACAAGCTGCTCGCCGGCGCGGTGCGCGGCGCCTACCAGGATTTCCTGGCGCGCGATCGCCATCCCATGGTGGCGCTGTTCCTCGAGGCGCCGACCGCGCTGGTCGACGTCAACGTCCATCCCGCCAAGACCGAGGTGCGCTTCCGCGACGCCGGCATCGTGCGCGGCCTGATCGTCGGTGCGCTGCGCACCGCGCTCTCCGCCGCCGGCCATCGCGCCAGCACGACCGTGTCCGATGCCGCCCTCGGCGCCTTCCGCCCGCACACGGGATATTCCTCGCCGCTGCCGATGGGTAATGGTCACGCATCGTCAGTGCCGCGCGGCCTCGCCGAAGCGGCCATGCAGTTCATGGCGCCGTTCGACGCGCCATCAGCGCGCGTCGAGACATCCGCCGAGACACCCAACAGTAACGGCCAGCACTATCCGTTGGGCGTGGCCCGCGCCCAGCTGCACGAGACCTACATCGTGGCCCAGACCGATCAGGGCGTGGTGATCGTCGACCAGCACGCCGCCCACGAGCGGCTGACGCATGAGCGCCTGAAGGACCAGTTGCAGGCCGACGGCGTGAAGCGCCAGGCGCTGTTGCTCCCCGAGGTGGTTGACGTCGGCGAGGACGGCGCGCGTCGTCTGGCACAGCGCGCCAACGAGCTTGCCGAGATGGGCCTGGTGCTGGAGCCGTTTGGCTTGGGCGCCGTGGTCGTGCGCGAGACGCCGGCGGTGCTGGGCGAGGTCGACGTCCAGGGCCTAGTGCGCGATCTCGCCGACGAGTTGGGCGAAATGGGCGATCATCTCTCGCTCAAGGAGAAGATCGAAGAGGTCTGCGGCACGCTTGCCTGCCACACCTCGGTGCGCGCCGGACGCCGCCTTACGGTCGAGGAGATGAACGCGCTGCTGCGGCAAATGGAGGCGACGCCGCATTCCGGCCAGTGCAACCATGGCCGCCCGACCTATGTCGAGCTGAAGCTGGCCGACATCGAGCGACTGTTCGGAAGACGATGACGCGGGTCCTGCTTGTGGTGTTCTTTCTGTCGGTGGCGGGTCCTGCGTTGGGTCAGACGCCGGCGTCGACCTCCAGCCTCGACGGCCAATGGCGCGGCAGGAGCGACGGCGGCTCGTGCAACGCGCCGCTCGACTTCGTGATCACGATCGAGAACGGCTTCGTCGACGGCTCGGCCTACGACACCACCGCGCACGGTCCGGTGCCCAACCTCAAGAAGGCGCCGCCGCCCGCGCCGACGCCAGGCCTGTGGCAGATCCATGGTCTCGCCAGGCCGAGCGGCACTTTTTCCCTGGTCAGTGTCGCATCGGTGAAGGCCACCGACCGGCGCCAAGGCAAGCTGACGGCGAGAAGCGAAGGCAGTGGACTGGTGGTCAGCGAAAACAGCGGCTGCCGGCGGACGGCGCGGCTGTCGCGCTAATCACAAACGATCTTTTCCTCGACGCCCGCCAGCAGGCGGAAGAAGGCGTCCTGCGGCTTCTCCAGCACGAACATCGCCTTGGCATCGAGACCGAGATTGAGGCCGCGCAGCACCGCGCCGCTGACGCCATGCCCCACGACGACGGTGCGTGTGTTGGAGGCGATGATCTCGGCCAGCACTTCGGCCGAGCGCCGGCGCAACTCAATGTGAGGCTCGCCGCCCGGTGGGCAGTAGCCGTGCGGGTCGGCGCGCCAGTCGGCGAGCGCCGTGGGATGCGTCAGCTCGATCTCCTTCCAGCTGAATCCTTCCCACTGGCCGTAGCTGAGCTCGGCCAGCCGCGGATCGTCGCGCCATTGGCCGGGCTCGAGGCCGAGCGCATGGCCGATGATCTCGGAGGTCTCGCGCACACGGCCGAGCGGGCTGCGCAGGAAGAGGGTGGGGCCGGGCGCGCGCTCGAGCTCGGCCTTGAGCGTGCGGCCCATCGCCTGCGCCTGGGCGCGGCCGCGTTCGGTGAGCGCCGAATCCTTGGCGCCCTGCATGCGCCGCTCGGTATTCCACGCCGTCTCGCCGTGGCGCAGCATGTAGAGGGGCGCCGCCAGCGTCACGGCTTGCCCCGCAGGATCACGATCTTGGCCGCGCCATAGCGGCGCTCGTCGATCGCCTCGAAGCCTGCCGGTGCGGTGATGTCCTCGTTGTGCGCCAGCTCGACGGTGACGACGGCGCCCGGTGCCACCCAGCCTGCGGCAGCAAGGGCAGCCAACGCCGGCGCCGCCTGGCCCGAACGATAAGGCGGATCGAGGAAGACGAGGTCACACGGATCGCGCCCCGGCGGCGGACGCATGGCATCGGCGCGCACGACCTTGGCGGCGCCGGTTTCACCCAACTTGGCGACGTTCTCGCCTATGAGCTTGATCGCCGACGCGTCGTTATCGAGGAAGGTCGCGTGCGCCGCACCGCGCGACAGCGCCTCCAGGCCGAGCGCGCCCGAACCCGCAAAGGCGTCGAGCACGCGCACGTCGATCAACGGCGAGGTGCCGTCGGCGCGCCAGTTGGCATGGGCCAGGATGTTGAACAGCGCCTCGCGCGCGCGGCTCGCCGTCGGCCGCGTGGCCTGGCCTTCAGGGGCGGCGATGGCGCGGCCGCGATGCTTGCCGCCGACAATCTTCAGCATGGGATCTTCAGCATCAGTGCCGCCGGTGATGGGGTCTAGGCTTGGGCTTGGGTTTGGCCCAGCCGGTCTTGCGCGGTGGCGGCTTCAGCCCGAGCAGGTTGTCGAGCGCCTGCGGCGGGACCTCGTCGACCGTACTGCGCTCGAGCTCGCCGAGATGAAACGGCCCGAAGGCGACGCGGATCAGGCGCATCACCGGCAGGTCGAGGTGGGCCAGCACGCGCCGCACTTCGCGATTCTTGCCTTCGGTGAGCGCGATCTCGAGCCAGGCGTTGGTGCGCTGCTGGCGCTCGAGCCGGGCCTGGATGGCGCCATAGCGCACGCCCTCGATGGTGATGCCGTGCGACAGGGCCGCCAATCGCGCCTCGTCGACCATGCCATGCACGCGCGCGCGATAGCGCCGGATCCAGCCGTTGGCCGGCAGCTCCAGCCGCCGCGCCAGGCCGCCGTCGTTGGTGAGCAGCAGCAGGCCCTCCGACATGAAGTCGAGCCGGCCCACGGTGACGACGCGCGGCATGCCCTTGGGCAGGGCATCGAAGATGGTGGGGCGTCCCTGCGGATCGCGCGCCGTCACCAGCTCGCCGACGGGCTTGTGATAGCGCCACAGCCGCGCGCGGTCGGCGTCGGGCAGCGGCTTGCCGTCGACCTCGATGCGGCTTGCGTCGGTCACGGTGAAGGCGGGCGTGTCGAGCACCTTGCCGTCGACCTTCACACGGCCCGCGGCGATCCAGCGCTCGGCATCGCGGCGCGAGCACAGGCCCGCGCGCGCCAGCCGTTTGGCAATGCGTTCAGGTTCGCTCACTTCGTTGCTGCCGCTCCCAGGAAGGCGCGGAAGAGTTTCGCGTCGCCCTCGGAGATCAGGAACTCGGGATGCCATTGCACGCCGATGCAGAAGCGGTAGGCCGGCGCCTCGATGCCCTCGATGACGCCGTCGGGCGCGGTCGCGTTCACCACGATCCCGGTCGGCGCATCGGCCGCCGCCTGATGGTGCGCACTGTTCACCTGCAGTTCGTCGGCGCCGACGATGCCGTGCAGCTGCGTGCCCTTGGCCACTTTCACGGTGTGGCCGGGCTCGTTGCGCGGATTGGGCTGCTCGTGCGCCAGCGCCTCGGCAACGGCGTCGGGAATGTGCTGGATCAGCTTGCCGCCCAGCACGACATGCAGCAGCTGCTGGCCGCCGCAGATGCCGAGCACGGGTTTGTTCTGGTCGAGCGCACCCTTGGTGACGGCGAACTCGAAGGCGGTGCGGCGGTCCTTGGTGATCACCGTGGCGTGCGCGGCTCCGCCGCCGTAGTAGGAGGGATCGACGTCGAAGGCGCCACCGGTCACGACCAGGGCATCGATGCGCTCGAGATAGTCGCCGACGCGGTCGGGCTCGTGCGGCAGGGCGACCGCCAGGCCGCCCGCGGCGTCGATGGCGTCGAGATAGTTCTGGCGCAGCGCATACCAGGGAAACTTGGAATAGCCCCCCGGCTTTTCTGCATCCAGGGTGACTCCGATGAGAGGACGGGGCATGCGCGCTAGACTAGCACACTTTGTCCCCGCGCCCGATTACGACGAAGCCGCGATGTTCCTCGGCACGTCCTTGAACGGCTTGGTGGTATCGACGCTGGGCTCCTTGGGCATCTTGAGCACGCGCTCGGAGATGATGTTGCGCTGGATCTCGTCGGTGCCGCCGGCGATCGAGGTGGCGGGCACGGAGACCAGGATCTCGGCGATGACCCCGCCCATCGGGCTGTCTTCGCCCGTCAGCAGCGCATCGGCGCCGGTGATGTAGGTGTGGACCCGCGCCGCCTGGCGGGCGACGTGGCTCGACACCAGCTTGCCGAGCGAGCCCTCGGGGCCCTGCGGCCGGCCCTGTTCCTGCGCGGCGCGCGCGCGGCGCGCGGTCCATTCGGCGGCCTTGGACATGATCAGTAGTCTCGCGATCTCCTGGCGGATTACCGGGTCCTTGATCTTGCCGGTGGCGCGGGCGCGCTCCATCACCAGGTCGACGCGGCCGGCGCGCTGCGGATACCACTTGTACGGCTCCATGGTCGAGGCGATCTCGGCCTTCTCCTCCTCGTAGATGCGGCCCTGGCGGTTGGAGGCCTGCGCCCAGGAGCGCAGGCCGTCGGCGCCGCGGCGCTCGTGCATCAGGGTAGTGGTGGCGACCGTCCAGCCGTCGCCCACGTCGCACACCATCATCTCGGGCTCGACCATGGCGTCGGTGAAGAACACCTGGTTGAACGAGGCGTGCCCGTTCATCTGCTTCAGCGGATGGACCTGGACGCCGGGCTGCTTCATGTCGAGGATGAAGTAGGCCAGCCCCTTGTGCTTGGGCACGTCCCAGTTGGCGCGCGCCAGCAAGAGTCCCCAATGCGCCTTGTGGGCGCTGGTGGTCCATACTTTCTGGCCGTTGATCACCCACTTGTTGCCGCGCCGATCGGCGCGCGTGACGGCACCCGCCATGTCCGAGCCGCTGCCGGGCTCGCTGAACAGCTGGCACCAGGTATCCTCGCCGGTGAGGATGCGGCGCAGGAACTTCTCCTTATGCAGGTCAGTGCCGTGATCGAGGATGGTGGCGGCAGCGAGCGTGCGGATGCCCGCCTTGGCGACGCCGACCGCGCCGATCCTGGCGAACTCCTCGTCGACGATGGCGGTGAACTTCACCGGCAGGTCGCGGCCGTACCACTGCTTGGGCCAGTGCGGCGCACCCCAGCCCGATTCGATCAGCTTGGTGCGCCATTCGACCAGCCCGTAGTCGGGCTTCCAGTTGGCTTCCAGCCAGGCCCGCACCTCGGCGCGGACGGAGCTCTCGGTTGGTTCGCTCATGGTGGCTTCGCTCATGATCGGGCCCTCAGTGCTTCCAGTGCTGCATCATGAGTTCGCGATGCTGGTTGGCATCGCCGAACAGGATCTCCGAGCTCTTGGCCCGCTTGAACCAGAGATGCGTGTCGTTGTCCCAGGTGAAGCCGATGCCGCCATGCATCTGCACGGCGTGGATGGCCGTCTGCAGATAGGCCTCGGCCGCACACGCCTTGGCGAGCGAGGCGATGGCCGGCAGATCGTCGTCGCCCTCGTCGAGAGCAGCGGCCGCGTAGTAGGCGGCCGACTTCGCGAGCTCGACATCGACCAGCATGTCGGCCGCCTTGTTCTTCGTCGTCTGGAACGAGGCGATGGAGCGGCCGAACTGCATGCGCATCTTGGTGTAGGCCAGCGCATCCTCGCGCAGCCGCTCGGCGCCGCCCACCATCTCGTTGGCGAGCAGGATGGCGGCCTGCTGCAGGGTGCGGGCGAAGGGTGCCGCCGCGGCACCGGCCTCGCCCAAAAGCCTGGCCTCGACCGAGTTGAAGGTGAGACGCGCGAGCTTGCGTGTCTCGTCCATGGTCTTGAGCCGCTTGCGCTCCAGGCCGGGCGAGTTGCCGTCGACGGTGAAGAACGACAAGCCGTCCTCGCCTTGCGAGCCCGGCCGGCGCGCCAGCACGACGATGAGGTCGGCGCTATGGCCGTCGAGCACGAAGCTCTTGGTGCCCTCCAGCCGCCAGGTGGCGCCGGATTGCGTGGCCGTCATGGCCACGCCCTCGGCGTCGTTACGCCCGTCGTCCTCGGAGAAGGCGAGCGTCGCGGTCTTCTCGCCGGAGGCGATCGCGGGCAGCAGCGCGCGCTTCTGTTCGTCCGTGCCGGCATTCAGCATGGCGTTGGCCGCCAGCGCCGTCGACAGGAAGGGCGCGCACAGAAGCCCGCGGCCCATCTCCTCCAGCACGATGGCGAGGTCGCCCTGACCGAAGCCGCTGCCGCCGTAGGCCTCGGGAATATGGATGGCGGTGAGCCCCAGTTCCTGGTTCAACTTGTTCCAGCCGTCGCGCTCGAAGCCCTGGTCGGTCGCCATCAGGCGGCGCACCTCCTTGGTCGGCGAGCGTGCTTCCAAGGCCCGCCGCAGGCTGCTGCGGAACTCCTCCTGCTCCGGCGTGAAGCTGAAGCGCATGGCATACTCCTCCCGACCCGATGTTGGCGCTATTTTCCCCCTTATGACCGGCCCGACAAGAGCATCCGCCATGGAGCGCGCATTGCACGAAGCCCGCCTAGCCGCAGAGCGGGGCGAGGTGCCG
>DATGZZ010000069.1:0-6612 GCA_035296945.1 Reyranella sp. | reverse complement strand
GGTCTTGTCGAGCTCGCGCTTCAGCTTCTCGTAGACCATGCGCAGGTGCGTGACGTCGCTCAGTGCATAGGCGATCTGCCGCTCGCTGAGCGGCCGGCGGCTCCAATCGGTGAAGCGGCTGGATTTGTCGATCTTGGCCTTAGCGAGCTTGGTGGCGAGCGATTCGTAGGACGCCGCCTCGCCGTGGCCGCACACCATGGCCGCCACCTGGGTGTCGAACAGCGGCTGCGGCACCTTGTTCATGCGCAGGTAGAAGATTTCCAGGTCCTGGCGCGCGGCGTGAAAGACCTTGAGGACCTTGGGGTTGGCCATCAGCTCGTCGAGCGGGGCAAGGTCGATGCCGTCGGCCAGCGCGTCGATCGCGGCCGCGTCGTCGGGGCCGGCCACCTGCGCCAGGCAGAGCTTGGGCCAATAGGTCCGCTCACGCATGAACTCGGTGTCGACGGCGATGAATTCGGTGTCGGCCAGGGGTTTGCAGAAGGCCGCCAATTCGTCAGTCGTGGTGATGAGCTTCATTAAAGCGATCTATAGACCCGGGAACGGCGAGGGGCAAAGGTGACGCAACAGGCCCGCCCTTCCGGCCATTTGCTTGACTTGACCGCGCATTCCGTGCCTTTTTCCGCCCCGTAAAACCCCCGGAAAATGCGTGATGTCTTCCGTCTACCGAACCCATACGTGCGGCCAGTTGCGGCCCGAGCATGTCGGCCAGCAGGCCCGTCTTTCAGGCTGGGTGCAGCGCAAGCGCGACCACGGCAACCTGCTGTTCATCGACCTGCGCGACCACTATGGCGTGACCCAGGTGGTGCTGGACGTTAGCAGCCCGGTCTTCAAGACCGCCGAGGCGGTGCGCAGTGAAAGCGTGATCACGGTCACGGGCAAGGTCGTGGCCCGCGAGGCCGCGACGGTGAACCCCAGGCTCGCCACCGGTGCCGTCGAGCTCGATGCCGCCGAAATGGTCGTGCAGTCGATGGCGGAGACCCTGCCGATCCCTGTCTTTGCCGAGCACGACACCACGCCCGAGGAGCTGCGGCTGAAATACCGCTTCCTCGACCTGCGCAAGGACAAGCTGCACAAGAACATCATTCTGCGCAGCCAGGTCATCGCGTCTTTGCGCCGGCGCATGATCGAGCAGGGCTTCATGGAGTTCCAGACGCCCATCCTGACGGCCGACAGCCCCGAGGGCGCGCGCTCCTACGTCGTGCCGAGTCGGCTCCATCCCGGCAAGTTCTATGCGCTGCCGCAGGCGCCGCAGATGTTCAAGCAGCTGCTGATGGTGTCGGGCTTCGACCGCTACTTCCAGATCGCACCCTGCTTCCGCGACGAGGATGCGCGCGCCGATCGAGCGCCCGGCGAGTTCTACCAGCTCGACTTCGAGATGAGCTTCGTGACGCAAGAGGACGTGTTCGCGGCCATCGAGCCGGTGCTGGGCGGCGTGTTCGAGGAGTTCGCCTCCTTCAACCGCGAGAGCCCGCGCAAGGTCACCCAGTGGCCGTTCCCGCGCATCCCCTATGCCGAGGCGCTCTTGACCTACGGCACCGACAAGCCCGACCTGCGCAACCCGCTCCGCATCGTCGATGCCGGCGAGGTCTTCGCCGGCTCCGACTTCAAGGTCTTCGCGAGCATCGTCGCCGCCGGCGGCGTGGTGCGCGCGTTGCGCGCGCCCAAGGCAGCAGGCCAGCCCAGAAGCTTCTTCGACAAGCTGAACTCGTGGGCGCAGGGCGAGGGCAAGCCTGGCCTCGGATACGTCGTGCTCGAAGGCGGCGCGGGGAAGGGCCCGATCGCCAAGTTCGTGACGGGGGAGCGACTGGCCAAGCTCAGGGCGGTGACCGGCGCCGAGGACGGCGATGCGGTGTTCTTCGTCGCCGACAAGCCCGAGGCTGCCTGGAAGTTCGCCGGGCAGGCGCGCACCAAGGTCGGCCAGGAGATGGGCCTGATCGCCGAGGACGCCTTCGAGTTCTGCTGGATCGTCGACTTTCCGATGTTCGAGTACGACGAGACGGCCAAGAAGATCGACTTCAGCCACAACCCGTTCTCGATGCCCCAGGGCGGGCTGGAGGCGCTGGAGACGCAGGATCCGCTAACCATCAACGCCTGGCAGTACGACATCGTCTGCAACGGCATCGAGCTCTGCTCGGGCGCGATCCGTAACCATCGCCCTGAGATCATGTTCAAGGCCTTCGGCATCGCGGGCTACAGCAAGGAGCAGGTCGAGCAGCGTTTCGGCGGCATGCTGAACGCCTTCCGCTACGGCGCCCCGCCGCACGGCGGCGCCGCGCCGGGCGTCGATCGCATCGTCATGCTGCTGGCCGACGAGCCCAACATCCGCGAGGTCATCACCTTCCCGATGAACCAGCAGGCCGTCGACCTCATGATGGACGCACCGACCGAGCTGCCGCCGGAAAAGCTGCGCGAACTGTCGATTGCGCTGCGCCTGCCGCCGCCGAAGAAGGACTAGGCAGTCGTTCGAATCAAGTTCCTCTCCCCCGCTAGGGGGAGAGGCTAGGTGAGGGGGCTACGATGTGCGCAACCCCCTCACCCAACCTCTCCCCCTAGCGGGGGAGAGGAGCCTGAGATCTAGACAATGTCCTCAAACGACTAGCTCGCTGCCCCTGACGGGATAGCGCATCGCCTTGCCGCTGCGAGTCGGCGCTGCCAGACTCCGGTGAATATCGGCATTCGACCGGTTCACCACGGAGGAAGCGATGACGGATACGTTCGACAGGACGAGGCGTGATTTTCTGACCGTTGCGACAGCCGGAGGAGCGCTGGCGACGCTCGGGATGCTCGGTGCGGGGCCCGCGCTGGCCGGCGTCGCAGCGGGCCGCTCGGAGAAGCCTTTGAAGGCGGCGTTCTCCAACGCCGGCCTTCAGGCTACCTGGTGCGCCCAGGGCAAGTCGGCCGCCGAATACTGGGGCAAGCTCTACAACGTCGAGGTGACGTGGTTCGACGGCCAGCTCGACGCCGTCAAGCAGCGCGCCGCGGTCGACAACATGGCCTCGCAGAAGTGGGACTTCGTCGCCATCCAGGCCTTCGGCATCGGCACGCTGACGCAGCCGGTGCAGAAGATGATCGATGGCGGCACGCCGGTGATCGACATGGACACGCTGATTGCGCCCCTGGACAAGATCAACGTCCACAGCTTCCTCGCGCCCGACAACGAGTTCATGGGCTCGGCCGTCACCCAGGCGCTGGTCGCCAAGCTCGGCGGCAAGGGCAAGGTCATCATGACCCAGGGCGCGCTCGGCCATACCGGCGCGCAGGGCCGGGCCAAGGGCTTCCAGGCCGTGGTCAAGCAGTATCCCGGCATAGAGGTGCTCGACACCCAGCCGGCCGACTGGGACGTCACCAAGGTGGCGCGGCTGTGGGAAACCTATCTCACCAAGTACCCACAGATCGACGCCGCCTTCTTCCATAACGACGACATGGCGCTCGCCGCCTACAACGTCATGAAGGCGCGCAACCGCACCAACATCCTGATCGGCGGCGTCGATGCCATGCCGCCGGCCATCAACGCCGTCATGGACGGCCGCATGTTCGCCACGGTGCGCAACCCGAGCTGCCGCATCCATGGCGGCGCGATCATCGCCGGCGTGGCCGCGGTCACGGCCGGCGAGAAGGCCGGCACCGGCATTCCCAAGAGCATCGTCACCGATGGTCCGGTGGTGACCAAGGAGAACGCCGCCGGCATGCTGTGGATGCAGGATCACTTCCTGATCTGATCGGCATGACGGAAGAAGCCGCGCCGCCGCTCGACCTGCGCGGCATCTCCAAGTCGTTCGGCGGCGTCGCGGCCCTGCGCGACGTCGACTTCGTGCTGCGCGCCGGCGAAATCCACGGCCTGGTCGGCGAGAACGGTGCCGGCAAGTCGACCCTGATGAAGATCATCGCCGGCCTGCACGGCCAGTACGACGGCCGCATGGCGATCGACGGCCGGCCGGTGCATTTCCGCTCGCCGCGCGAGGCGCTGGCGGCCGGCATCGGCATGGTGCACCAGGAGCTGAGCGTCGTGCCCGATCTCACCGTGGCCGAGAACGTCTATCTCGGCCAACAGCCGACGCGGGGCGGCATCGTCGACTGGCGCGCCATGACGGATGGTGCGCGCCGGCATCTCGCCGACCTCGGCATCGATGTCGATCCGAACGCGCGCATGGGCTCGCTGGCGATCGGCCTGCAGCAGCTGATCGAGCTGGCGCGCGTGCTGTTCTCGGGCGCGCGCATCGTCATCCTCGACGAGCCGACCTCGGCTTTGTCGCCGCCCGAGGTGCAGCGCCTGTTCGAGGTGCTGCGCGGCGTGCGCGCCAGCGGCCGCAGCATCGTCTTCATCTCGCACTTCCTCGACGACGTTCTGGCGATCTCCGACACCGTCACGATCTTCCGCAACGGCCGGCTCATCGCCACCGAGGCGGCCGGCACTGTCGACAAGGGCTGGCTGATCCAGCGCATGATCGGCCGCGGCCACGAAGAATTGGAAGGCAGCTACACCGGCGCGATCGCGCTCGACAGCCGGCCCGACGCGCCGGTCGTCCTCGACGTGCGTGGGCTGGCGGCCGGTCGCGCCTTCGCCGACGTCTCGCTCGATGTCAGGGCAGGGGAGGTCTTGGGCATCTACGGCTTCATGGGCTGTGGCCTGATCGAGCTTGCCCGCACCCTGTTCGGCAAGATCAAGGCCGACGCCGGCACGATGTCGATCGGCGGCAAGTCCTTGCGGCCGCGCAGCACCGCCGAGGCCTGCCGGGCCGGCATCGCCTTCGTGCCGGAGAGCCGCCGCTCGATGCTCTTTCACACTGAGCCCGTCTACAAGAACATGTCGATCAGCGTGCTGGGCCGCATCAGCCGCCTGCTGCTCCGGCCGTCGATCGAGAAGGAGATCGCCCGCCGGCATGTCCAGTCGCTGTCGATCCGCCCGCCGACCGTCGAGACTCTGCTCGGCAGCCTGTCGGGCGGCAACCAGCAGAAGGTGGCGCTGGCCAAGTGGCTGACCTGGCCGCCCAAGGTGCTGGTGTTGAGCGAGCCGACGCGCGGCATGGATGTCGGCGCCAAGGAGGACGTCGTGCGCATCGTCAAGGGCCTGCGCGAGCAGGGCATGGGCGTCGTCGTGCTGTCGACCGAGCCCGAGACCGTGCTGTCGCTGGCCGACCGCATCGTGGTGATGAAGAAAGGGCGGATCGTGCGAGAATTCGCCGGCGAGACCGTGAGCAAGGACCAGCTCCTGGAGGCGGCGTGACATGACGGCGATGGCGGTCTTCCTGCGCAACCAGATGCGCATCATCGCGCCATTCGCGACGCTGATCGCGCTGGTGGCCTTTTTCAGCCTGACCAGCCGGTCCTTCGCCTCGCTGGACAACGCCGCCAACATCCTGACGCAGATCTCGGTGACGGGGATCATCGCGGTGGGCCTCACCTTCGTGATCCTGTGCGCCGAGATCGATCTGTCGGTCGCGGCCATCGCCAACGTCACCGGCATCGCCGTCGCCTATTTCACGCTGCAGGAAGGCTATGTGAACATCGCCAACGTGCCGCTGCCGGGCTTTGCCGCCATCCTTCTGGCGCTGCTCGGCTGCTTCATGCTGGGCATGGTCAATGCCGCGGGCATCACCCTGATCGGGATCCCGTCCTTCATCATGACGCTCGCCATGATGCAGATCGGCGCCGGCATCTGCGCGCTGCTGGTGCGCGGCCAGATCGCCTATGCCGTTCCCGATCTGGTCACCCTCCTGGGGGCGGGCAGGGTGGCCGGCATTCCCTGCCTCGTCATGGTGGCGGCGGTCTTCTTGCTCGCCGGCCACCTGGTGCTGACCTACACGCGCTTCGGCCGCTACGTGTACATGGTGGGCGGCAATCGCGAGGCGGCCGAGTATGCCGGCGTCAACGTCAAGCTGGTGCTGGGCGCCGTCATCGTCATCTCGGCCATGTGCTCGGGCGTCGCCGGCATGCTGGGCGTCGCCCATTTCGGCAGCGCCCAGCAGAACGAGTTCGACGGCTACCTGCTGGACGCCATCGCCGCCGTCGTGGTCGGCGGCACCAGCCTGTTCGGCGGCCGCGGCGGTATCGGCAACACCATCATCGGGCTCCTGATCCTGGGCGTGCTGAACAACGGCCTCGACCACATCCAGATCGACAGTTTCCTGAAAATCCTGATCCGCGGCCTCATCCTGCTGGCGGCGCTGATCATCAATGTCTACGTCCAGAAGGTCCGTGATTCGGCCTGAATCGCGAGCCGACGCTACGGCGCCAGGCCAGGGTCGATCCCGGTCATGGCAACGGAGGCATCCCAGAGGCGTCGCGCCAGCTCGCGATCCCGGGCCTGCTGTGTCCGCGCCGCCGGGCCGGAAGGCCCGCGCGTCTCGCCAAGGCCGACCGGTCCGTAGTAGCCGCCGGGCGTCACCGGCGCCGTCGCCGCCTGGAGCGTGGGCCAGGCGCCCATGGCCGGGGTGTTGAGAGCGATGCCGATCAGCGGGAAGAACACTTGCAGCGGTCCCATGTGCCGCCCCAGGTCGGTCGCCGCGATGCCGGGATGGCAGCCGACCGCCGTCACCGGCAAGCCCGCCGCGCGCAACCGCCGGTCCAGTTCGAAGAAGAACAGCATGTTGGCGAACTTGCTGTCGGCATAGC
>DATGZZ010000068.1:0-5437 GCA_035296945.1 Reyranella sp. | reverse complement strand
CGCGTGACGCGCTCGGCCATGCTCGACACCCTGCGCGAGGACTACGTCCGCACCGCCCGCGCCAAGGCGCGAGCGAACGCGTCGTGCTGTTCCGCCACGCCCTGCGCAACGCCCTGATCCCGGTGACGACCGTGGCCGGTCTCATTGCGGGCTTCCTGGTGGCCGGCGCCGTCATCATCGAAAGCGTGTTCCGCCTGCCCGGCGTCGGCCAGCTCGTCTACGATTCGATCAACAACCGCGACCTGATCGTGATCAAGAACGTTGTCATCCTGTTCACGATCCTGGTGCTCGCCGTCAACCTTCTGGTCGATATGGCCTACGCCTTGCTCGATCCGCGACCGAAGGTGCGGGCGTGAGCGCCTTCCTCGCCCGCGCCTCGCGTCATGTCGGCTTCCAGATCGGCGCCGTGCTGCTGCTGCTGTTCGTCGGCACCGCGCTGGTCTCGCTGTTGTGGACACCCCAGCCGATCGATGCGCTCAACATGCGCACCAAGCTGATGTCCTCGTCGGCCGCCTATCCGCTGGGCACCGACCACCTCGGCCGCGACGTGCTCTCGCGCATCATGGTGGGCGCGCAGACCTCGATCACCGTCGGCCTGATCGCCGTCGCCATCGGCCTTTCGATCGGCGTGGCGCTCGGCGCCTGGGCTGCCGCCCGCGGCGGCTGGGTCGACGAGGCGCTGTCGCGCACCTCCGACCTGATCTTTGCCTTTCCCGCGGTGCTGATCGCGATCCTGATCACCTCGGTGCTGGGCGCCAGCGCCCAGAACGCGATTTTAGCCATCGCCATCTTCAACATCCCGGTGTTCGCGCGCGTCACCCGCGGTGCGGCGCTCGCCATGTGGAGCCGCGACTTCATTCGCGCCGCGACGGCGATGGGGCAGGGCCCGGTCGGCATCACCCTGCGCCACGTGCTGCCCAATATCGCCAGCGTCCTGATCGTGCAGGCGACCATCCAGTTCGCCGTCGCCATCCTGGCCGAGGCGGGGTTGTCCTACCTCGGCCTCGGCGCGCAGCCGCCGGTGCCGTCGTGGGGCCGCATGCTGCGCGACGCCCAGACCTACATCTTCCAGGCGCCCGAGCTCGCGGTCTGGCCGGGGCTGGCCATCGCGCTCGCGGTGCTGGGCCTCAACATGCTGGGCGACGGCCTGCGCGATCTTCTGGACCCGCGCCTGCGCTTGCTGCGCGTGGGGTGATTGATCGGCTACAATGCAGGACCACTGGAGGGGAGAGCCTGGTGTCCAATCCTAGCCGTACGTCGCGCCGGGCCCTGTTGGCCGGTGCGGCCGTCGCCGTGGTCGCCAGCAACGCCCGGGCCCAGCCATCGGACGATCCCGCCCAGCTCCTCGCCATCATGGAGCGCTATGCCGCCGGGCTGCGCTGGGGCACGGCCGACGCCCTGGCGGCGCTCTACACGTCCGACGGCGTCTTCATCCGCGACAACCTGCCGGCTGCGGCCGGCACGGAGGCCGTGCGCGCCGCGTACCGGCAGGTGTTCGCCACCCTGAAGCTCGATGTTGCCTTCGAGATCAAGGAGACCGAGGTGGTGGGCGACATGGCGTGGCTGCGCGCCACCAGCAGGGGCCGCATCAAGACTCTGGCAAGCGGCGTCGAGGCAACGGAGTCGTTCAACGACGTCGTCATCTTCCGGCGCACGCCGACGGGCTGGAAGATCCGCTGCTACATCTACGCTGCAAGCAAGGGGGCGGGCACGCCGCAATAAAACGATGTCCGACGAACGCTACACCGTCGTCCTGGGCGATCGGCGCTACGCCATCCATCGCAAGTGGGCGAGGCTGCCGGCGGGCGAGAGCTTCGGCTTCCTGTCCGACCTGATGGTGGATGGCGCGGGCCGCGTGCATGTCGCCCAGCGCGGCACCGACCGGCCGGTCCTGGTGTTCGATCGCGACGGCCGGCTCGCTGGCACCTGGGGCGAAGGCGTGCTGGCCGAGCCGCACTACATCAATCGCGCCCCCGACGGCTCGATCCTGGTGGCCGATCGCGACGCCCATCAGGTGCTGCGCTTCGACGGCAACGGCCGCCTCCTGCAGGCGCTGGGCAAGCGGCACTGGCCCTCGCTCGACGCGCCGTTCAACCATCCGACCGCGGCGGCTCAAGCACCGGATGGCGAAATCTACGTCGCCGATGGCTACGGCAACTCCAGCGTCCATCGCTTCGCGGCCGACGGCACGCTGATCGCGACCTGGGGCGGATCGGGCTCGGGGCCCGGCGCCTTTACGACGCCGCACGCCATCTGGGTCGACCGCTTCGGCAAGGTGCTGGTCGGCGATCGCGAGAACAACCGCGTGCAGGTGTTCGATCGTGCCGGTGCCTTCCTCGCCGAATGGGGTTACTTCTATCATCCCATGCAGATTTGGGTGGATGATCGCGACCTGGTGTTCGTCACCGACCAGATCCCGCGCATCAGCCTTTTGAGCCCCGACGGCAAGCTGATCGGCCGCTGCCGCGGCGCCATCAACGGCGCGCACGGCATCTCGGGTGACGCCCAGGGCAACCTCTACCTCGCCGAGCTGCCGCCGCAGGAAATCACCAAGCTGGAGCTGCTCGATGCCTAGGCTTCTGACCGTCGCCCTCGCCATCGGGCTTGCCGCCATTGCCGCCTGCTCGCATCCGACGCGTGGACCGGCCGTGCCGCGCGCCGACACGGCGCGGGCAATGCCGCTCGGCATTCCCAACGCGCGCTTCTACGCCGACGGCGACACCAACCTGATGATCCAGGAAGGCATGCGCGCGCTCCAGCGCGAGATGGCCACGCTCAGGGCCGAAGGCAAGAACCCGACTCGCACCCGTCTTCCACCGGTCTACTACCTGGCTGTATCCGGTGGCGGCGACAACGGCGCCTTTGGCGCCGGGCTGTTGAACGGCTGGAGCGAGACCGGCACGCGGCCCGAGTTCAAGATGGTGACGGGCGTCAGCACCGGCGCTCTCATTGCGCCCTTCGCCTTTCTCGGCCCCAGCTATGATGCGGCGTTGCGTGAGGTCTACACCAGCATGACGCCCGACAGCATCTTCCGCGCGCGCGGCATCTCGGCGGCGCTGTTCGACGACGCCATGGCCGACACGTCTCCGCTTGCCGCCATCATCGCCAAGTATGCCGATGAGAAGATGTTCTCAGCGATTGCCCGCGAGTATCAGGAAGGACGCCTGTTGCTGGTCGGCACCACCGACCTCGACTCGCAGCGGCCGGTGATCTGGAACATCGGCGCGCTGGCGGTCAGCGGCAAGCCGGAAGCGCTGCAGCTCTTCCACAGAATCCTGCGCGCGTCGGCGGCGATTCCCGGGCTGTTCCAGCCGGTGATGGTCGATGTCGAGCTCGACGGCCGCAAATACCAGGAGATGCACGTCGATGGCGGCGCCATTGCCCAGCTTTTCCTTTATCCGCCGTCGCTCGAGGCCGGTCGCCTGATGAAGCGTGAGCGTCATGCCTACATCATCCGCAACGCCCGGCTCGATCCCGACTATGCCATGGCCGAGCGCCGCACGATCGATATCGCCGGCCGTGCCATCAACACCATGCTGGCCGCCAGCGGCCACAATGACGTGCTGCGCACCTATTTCGTCAGCCAGCGCGACGGCGTCGACTACAACCTCGCCTACATAGGCTCCGACTTCACCGCCGAGAAGACAGGCGAGTTCAACCAGGCCTACATGCAGGCGCTGTACCAGTACGGCTACCAGCAGGCCAAGACCGGCCGGGAATGGCACAAGGCACCGCCCGGCCTGGACAAGGCGACGGCAAGGCCCTGAAGCAGCTGGTCGGATTGAGCTCCAACGGGCCCGTCGGTTCCACGGGGCGAAGCGGCGAGCCGCGTCGACGTGCATGGACTCACGCGCGGGTGCGATGGAAAATCCGCGCAGCAGAGGGGTGATCATGGACAAGGCAACGATCGAGCTGCTCGCGCGCCGGGCTGGCCTCGCCAAGGCACTGGCGGAATTCCCCGACGACGTGGCCGCAGCCGCCAAGCAGGCGGCCGACGTCATGAGCAAGATCAAGCAGCCGACCGACCCGGCTGCCGAGCCGTGGCCACCGATGAAGGCGGGGAGGGGACTGTGAGGGACGGGCCGGTGGGGGAGTTGCATTGGCTCGGCGCCGCTGAAGCAGCGCAGGCCATTGCCGACAAGGAACTCTCGCCGGTCGAGTTGATGAAGGCGCTGCTCGAGCGCGTCGCCACGCTCGATTCCAGGCTCAACGCTTTCATCAGGTTGGATGCCGAGGCCGCCCTGGCGGCGGCCAAGGCGGCCGAAACGGAGGCCACGGCGGGTCGGCTGCGCGGGCCGCTGCATGGCGTGCCGGTCGGCATCAAGGACATCATCAACGTCGCGGGCCTGGCCACGACCTGCCATTCCAAGATCCTCGACGGCAATATCGCCAAGGCCGACGCGGTCTGCGTGCAGAAGCTGCGCGGCGCCGGCGCCATCGTCATGGGCAAGCTCTCGACGCACGAATTTGCCATCGGCGGGCCGAGCTTCGACCTGCCGTGGCCGCCGGCGCGCAATCCATGGAACCCCGATCATCATCCCGGCGGCTCGTCGTCGGGCTCGGGCGCCGGCGTCGCCGCCGGTCTCTTTCCGATGGCGCTCGGCACCGACACCGGCGGCAGCGTGCGCAATCCCGCGAGCTGCTGCGGCATCGTCGGGCTGAAGCCGACCTACGGCCTGGTGTCGCGGCGCGGCGTCTTTCCGCTGTCCTTCACCCTGGACCATATCGGCCCGATGACGCGCACCGTCGCCGACAATGCGCTGATGCTGCAGGCGATCGCCGGCCACGACGCCCTCGATCCCGGCAGCGCGGCCTCGGTGAACGGCCACTATGCCGCCAACCTCGATCGTGGCGTGCGTGACCTGCGCATCGGCTTTGTGCGCCATTTCCACGAGGTCGACACGCCGGCCGAGGCCGAGGTCACGGCGGCCCTGAACCATGTCGCGCGCGCCTTGCAGATGGAGGGTGCCGAGGTGCGCGAGGTCCGCCTGCCGACGCTTACCGAGTTCGGCGCCGTCAACCGCGTCATCCTGCAAAGCGAGGCCTGGGCGATCCACGGCCCCTGGCTGCGCGAGCGGCCGGGCGACTACGGCCAGCTCTCGCGCCGCCGCCTGATGGCGGGCGCCTTCATGAACGCCGGCGACTACGTGCAGGCGCAGCGCCGGCGGCTGGAGATGATCGCCGAGGTCGAGGCGGCCTTCCGCCAGGTCGACGTGCTCTTGTGCGCCAGCTCGATGGACCCGCCCTGCCGCATCGACCGGCCGGCCGACGTCGACCGCACCTATCCGCGCCAGGCGCGCACGCCGTTCAACGTCACCGGCCATCCCGCGCTCGCCATGCTGGCCGGGCTCTCGGTCGACAAGCTGCCCTTGTCGGTGCAGTTCGTCGGCCGTTACTTCGAGGAAAGCACCCTGTTCCAGGTGGCGCGCGCCTGGGA
>DATGZZ010000067.1:0-9030 GCA_035296945.1 Reyranella sp. | reverse complement strand
TGGCGAGATCGCCGTTGAGCGCTGCCACCTCGGGCAGGTCCGAGATCACCACCGGCGTGGAGAACAGCGGAACGATCTCGGAGGTCATGATGGCAGTCTACACCCGAACCGCAGCCGATGCGTCGAGCGGCCAGCGCGGCCGTGGCTTGAAATCGAGCGCGTCGGTCTGGCCGAGCCGCAGCCGCTCGATACCGGCCCAGGCGATCATGGCGCCGTTGTCGGTGCAGAGTTTCACCGGCGGGGCGACCAGGCGCGTGCCGTGCTGGCGGGCGACATCCTCCAGGCGGCCGCGCAGATAGAGGTTGGCCGCAACACCGCCCGCCACGACCAACGCAGGCGATGGCGCCGCGCGCAATGCGTTGGCGCACCGGTCGGCTAAAACGTCGCCGACGGTGCGTTGGAAGGAGGCGCAGAGGTCGGCGCGCGCGCGCTGATCGTCCAGGTCGAGCTTCTCGACGGCCAGGCGCACCGCGGTCTTGAGGCCGGAGAAGGAGAAGTCGCAGCCCGGCTTGCGCCACATCGGCCGCGGCAGGACGAAGCGCTGCGCATCGCCGTCCTTGGCCAGGTTCTCGACCGCTGGCCCACCGGGAAAGCCCAAACCTAAAAGCTTGGCGGTCTTGTCGAAGCATTCGCCGACCGCGTCGTCGATGGTCGTGCCGAGCCGCGTGAAGTCGCCGGGGCCGCGCACCGTCAGGAGCTGGCAATGGCCGCCCGAGACCAGCAGCAACAGGTAGGGAAACTCGACCTGCTCGGTCAGCCGCACCGTGAGCGCATGGCCTTCGAGATGGTTGATGGCCAGGAACGGCTTGTGGCGCGCGAAGGCCAGCCCCTTGGCCGCCATCACGCCCACCATGACGCCGCCTATGAGGCCCGGCCCGCCGGTGGCGGCGATGGCGTCGAGATCGTCGAGGCCGAGTTTCGCCTCGGCCAGTGCGTCCTCGATCAGCCCGTCGATGCGCTCGAGATGGGCGCGCGCGGCGATCTCGGGCACGACGCCGCCGAAGCGGCGGTGCTCGGTCTGCTGGCTGTAGATGACGTTGGCGAGGATGCGGCCCACGGGCTCGCTCCCGGCCGGCGCCTCGACGACGGCGACGGCGGTCTCGTCGCAGCTCGTTTCGATGCCCAGGACGCGCATAACGTGTCTTCTAGCCTCGGCCGCCCGGCTACGCTAGAGCAGCGGCATGGCAGCCCTGAGACTAGGCACGCGCGGCAGCAAGCTCGCCCTCACCCAGGCCGGCCTGGTGCGCGACGCACTGGCCCGGTCGGTGCCTGCGCTGGCCGCGCCCGATGCGATCGAGATCGTCGTCATCAAGACCACGGGCGACGCCATCCAGGACCGGCCGCTCAGCGAAGCCGGCGGCAAGGGCCTGTTCGTCAAGGAGATCGAGGAGGCGATGCTGGCGCACCGCATCGACATCGCCGTGCACAGCATGAAGGACATGCCGACCGCACAGCCGGCCGGGCTCCTGATCGCCGCCTTCCTGGCGCGCGAAGATGCGCGCGACGTGCTGATCGCAGGTGACGTCAAGCGCATCGCCGATCTGGAGCAAGGCGCGGTGGTCGGGACGTCGGCGTTGCGGCGTCGCGCCCAACTCCTGCATCGCCGGCCCGATCTCAGGATCGTCACCTTTCGCGGCAACGTCGACACGCGCCTGCGCAAACGCGAGGCCGGCGAAGTCGAGGCGACCATCCTGGCGTTGGCCGGGTTGAAGCGGCTTGGCCTGGAACATGTCGGCGCGCCGGTGCCCGAGGACGAGATGCTGCCCGCCGTCGGCCAGGGCGCGATCTGCATCGAATGCCGCGCTGACGATGCGAAGACGCGCGGCTGGCTGGCGGCAATCAATCATGGGCCGACGGCAACGTGCGTGAAAGCCGAGCACGCGATGCTCGCCGTGCTCGACGGCTCGTGCCGCACGCCGATTGCCGGTCACGCGGTTCTCACAGACGGCGTGATTCATCTGCGCGGCCTGATCGCCAAGCCCGACGGCTCGCAGCTGATCGCCACCGAGCGGCGCGGCGACATGGCCGATGCCGCGGCGCTGGGCGGCGATGCGGGCCAGGAATTGCTGCGTCGCGGCGGTCCGGGCTTCCTCTCGACCTGACGCCAGCCGACCCCTAGAGTCCGGACATGCGATCCCTGCTGTTCCTGGGCGTCGTGGCCACGCTGCTCGCCGCCTGCGAAACCGCGCCGGTCACCGGCCGCTCGCAGATGATGCTGGTCGGAGAAAGCGAAGAACGTCAGATGGGCCTACAAGCCTATCGCGACGTGCTGTCCAAGGAACAGCTGTCGGACGACACGCAGACCAACACGCTGGTCGAAAAGGTCGGCCGTCGCATCGCCGCGGCGGCCGAGCGGCCGCCCGGCGACCTGTGGCGCGCGCCGCGCTTTCGCTGGGAGTTCAAGACGGTCGACAAGAACGGGCCCAACGCCTTCTGCCTGCCCGGCGGCAAGGTCGTGGTCTACACCGGCATCCTGCCGATCACGCGCAGCGAGGCGGGGCTGGCCGTCGTGATCGGCCATGAGGTGGCGCACGCGCTGGCGCGCCATGGCGCCGAGCGCATGAGCGATCAGATGGTGGCGCAGGTCGGCGCCACGGCGGCCGCCGTCGCACTGTCGGCCACCGTCAGCGGCCGCAGCCGCGTCTATCTGCCGGCGATGATGGCGGCGCTCGGCGCGGGTGCCACCTATGGTTACATCCTGCCGATGTCGCGGGCGCAGGAATCGGAAGCCGACCGCATCGGCCTGATCCTGATGGCGATGGCGGGCTACGACCCGCGCGAAGCCGTCACGGTGTGGGAGCGCATGCGCGCGGCCAACACCGGGCCGCACAAGGCGGAGTGGCTCAGCACGCATCCCGCCGACACCACGCGCATCGCCGACATCCGTCACTGGCTGCCCGAGGCCATGAGATACTATCGCCCGCAATGACCGACCTCGAATACGACGCGAGCGGCCTGCTCTGCCCCCTGCCCGTGCTGCGCGCCAACCGCAAGCTGCGCGAGCTCCCGGTCGGCGGCCTTTTAACGGTGCGCGCCACCGATCCGGCAGCGGAACAGGACTTCCCCGCCTACTGCAAGCAGACCGGCCACGAGCTGGTTTCGAGTCGGCGCGAAGGCGGCACCCTGATATTCGTCATTCGCAAGAACCCACCCCAAGGTTAAAGAAATGCCCCAGGCGACCTTCAAGACGATCGATGCCATCGACGTGGCCGGCAAGCGCGTGCTGGTGCGCGTCGACCTCAATGTGCCGATGAAGAACGGCCAGGTGACGGATGCCACGCGCATCGAGCGCGCCGCGCCGACGCTCGCCGAACTCGCCGCCAAGGGCGCCAAGGTGATCGTGCTCAGCCACTTCGGCCGGCCTGACGGCAAGCGCGTGCCGGAGATGTCGCTCAGGCCGCTGGTCGAGCCGCTCTCGAAGGCGCTCGGCAAGCCGGTGGCCTTCGCTGACGACTGTGTTGGACCGGTGGCCGAGGAGGCGGTGCGCACGCTGAAGCCCGGCGAAGTGCTGCTGCTGGAGAACCTGCGCTTCCACAAGGAAGAGGAGAAGAACGACGCGGGCTTCATCGACAAGCTCTCGGTGCTGGGCGACGCCTACGTCAACGATGCCTTCTCCGCCGCGCATCGCGCGCACGCCTCGACCGAAGGTCTCGCCAATCGCCTGCCTGCCGCGGCTGGCCGGCTGATGCAGGTCGAACTGGAGGCGCTCGACAAGGCGCTGGGCAATCCCAAGCGGCCGGTCTGCGCCGTCGTCGGCGGCGCCAAGGTCTCGACCAAGCTCGACCTTCTCGGCAATTTGGTCGGCAAGGTCGGAAAGCTGATCATTGGCGGCGGCATGGCCAACACCTTCTTGGCGGCGCAGGGGATCAATGTCGGCAAGTCGCTCAGCGAGAAGGACCTCGCGGGCACCGCGCGCGAGATCATGGAAAAAGCCAAGGCCGCCAACTGCGAGATCCTGCTGCCGATCGATGTCGTGGTCGCCAGTGAATTCAAGGCCGGCGCGCCGAGCACGGTGGTCGATGCCAAGGCCTGTCCCGACGACCAGATGATCCTGGATGTCGGCCCGAAGTCGATCCAGATCTACGCCAAGCAGGTCGCCAAGTGCGCCACCCTGGTGTGGAACGGGCCTCTTGGCGCCTTCGAAATAAAACCGTTCGACAACGGGACCGTGTCGTTGGCGCGCACCGTGGCCGACCAGACCAGCGCCAAAAAGCTCCTGTCGGTGGCAGGCGGCGGCGACACGGTGGCGGCGCTGGCCGCGGCCGGCGTCGAGGAGAAGTTCTCCTACGTCTCGACGGCGGGCGGCGCCTTCCTGGAATGGATGGAAGGCAAGACCCTGCCCGGCGTTGCGGCTCTCATAAGGGCGGCGTAGGACTTCCAGGGATGAGCACGCCGCCCCCTCTTCCCGAACGGCCGCGCCTGCCGTGGGATCCGCCGGATCACTTCGAGAAGCGGGTGCCCGACGGCGACAACCGCGAGCGGCTGGTGTGCGCGCGCTGCGAGTTCATCCATTACCAGAATCCCAAGATCGTCGCCGGTGCGGTGTGCACCTGGAACGACAAGATCCTGCTGGCCAAGCGGGCCATCGAGCCGCGCAAGGGATCCTGGACCCTGCCCGCGGGCTACATGGAGCTGGGCGAGACCACCGAGCAGGCCGCCGCCCGCGAGGCGCGCGAGGAAGCCTGCGCCACCATCGAGATCGAGCGCCTGCTCGCCATGTACAGCGTGGCACGCATCGGCCAGGTGCAGATCATGTACCGCGCGCGCTTGCTCAGCGCCGACGTCGCTGCCGGCCCTGAGAGCGAGGAAGTGGCGTTGGTCGAGTGGGCCGACATTCCGTGGGAGCAGCTCGCCTTCCCGACGGTGGTGTGGGCGCTCGCCCATTTCCACGATTCGCGCGGCAAGACCGACTTCGCGCCCTATTCCAATCCCACGGGCGAGCTGGCCCGCCTGTGGCCGCCGCGCAAACCGGGCGGCGTCTAGGCGTCCTTTAGCGTACGCATACCAGCCTCTTATCGGCCTTCGATTGCTGGTTTTGCGGGCTTTTGCTACAATCGTACGAACGTCCGGTGAACGGACGAATCTGGAGGAAACCATGCTGACTGCAGCCAACAACGAGATGCTGACGCGCGTTGGGCCGGGCACGCCCATGGGTAATCTGATGCGGGAATATTGGACTCTCGCCTGTCTTTCCTCGGAATTGAAGGCCGACGGCGAGCCGATGCGGCTGATGCTGCTGGGCGAGCAGCTCATCGCCTTCCGCGACACCGACGGCCGGGTCGGCATCATGGAGCATCGCTGCCCGCACCGCTGCGCCTCGCTGTTCTTCGGCCGCAACGAGGAAGGCGGATTGCGCTGCGTCTATCACGGCTGGAAGTTCGACGTCGAAGGCAACTGCCTCGACATGCCGAACGTGCCGCCGGCCCAGGACTTCAAGCAGCGCATCAAGGCCAAGGCCTACAAGGTGGTCGAGCGCGCGGGCTTCGTCTGGACCTACATGGGCAGCCGCAAGGAAGCGCCGCCGCTGCCCAACGTCGAAGTGATGATGCTGCCCGAGGAAGACCGCATCACGCGCGTGCACATGCGCGAGTGCAACTGGTTCCAGTCGCTCGAGGGCGACATCGACACATCGCATTTCGGCTTCCTGCATGTCGGCGGCGTCAAGACCGAGGACGTCGACCCGACCACGATCAACCGCTGGTCGGTGGGCGAGCGGGCGCCGGACTACAAGTCGACCGAGACCGAGTGGGGCACGATGTACGCGGCGTACCGGCCGGCCGAGCCCGGCACCTACTACTACCGCTATGCCCACTTCATGTTCCCGTTCATCACGCTGACGCCCAACGGCTTCTTCGAGGATCAGGTCGCCTGCACCTTGAACGTGCCGATGGATGACACCCACACCATGACCTACAACCTCACCTGGAAGCAGAAGACGCGGCCGCTCGAGACGCTGAAGAACGGCGACTGGATCCCCGGCCTGAAGCCCGAGGTCGAGTACCTGCCGAACACCAACGACTGGTTCGGCCGCTGGCGCCTGAAGGCCAACCGCGAGAACGACTACCTGATCGACCGCGACATGCAGAAGAACGTCAACTACACCGGCATCCAGGGCATCGGCCGGCAGGACCAGGCGATGATCGAGTGCATGGGCGAGGTCGTCGACCGCAGCCTCGAGCATCTGGCGCCGTCGGACCGCATGATCGCCATCACCCGCAAGCGCCTGCTGCAGGCCGCGCAGGAGCTGATGAACGAGAAGAAGGTGCCGGCGACCGTCGACAATCCCGACATCTATCTCGGTGCGCGCGGCGGTGCGTTCGTGGCGCCGGTCGAGCAGGACTGGCTCGACGCTTATGCCGAGAAGCTGCAGACGGCTAAAAGTCCGCTGGGCTTGCTGAACAGAAACCGGCTGCCGCTGGCGGCCGAGTAGCGCGCGACCAAGGCTGCGAAGACAGCCGTCGCAAAGTCGAGGCTCAATTGCTCTCCTTCATGTTCCTCTCCCCTAGCGGGGGAGAGGAACAAGAGGGAAGCATGAGAGGAGCAATGAGTCTCGGGGAGGAGGCGCGAGGATGGTGACCGTTGCCGCCCCCTTGGGCGAACGCAGTGCGTCGTTCGGCGGCCTCTGGCGCTGGGGCCGCCCGGCGGGCATCGCCGCGCTGATCGTGATCCTCTGCTTCCTGTCGCTCTACCCAATGGTGATGCTGCTCTACGGCAGCCTGCACTCGACGCCGCCTGGCATCGCCGGCGAATTCAACCTCAACGGCTACATCAGCATCGCCACACCTGAGAACCTGGTCGTGCTGGCCAACACCGTCGGCATCTCGCTGGTCAAGACCGTGCTCGCCCTCGCATTGGCGGTGCTGCTGGCCTGGATCGTGGCCCGCACCGACACGCCGGGCCGCGGCGTGCTGGAAGTGCTGATAACCCTGCCCTTCTTCATCCCGCCGATCCTGACGGCGACCGCCTGGGCGATGCTGGGCAACGCCCAGGTCGGCACCATCAACCTGGCGTGGCGCTGGCTGTCGGGCAGCGACACCACGCTGGTCAACGTCTACTCCTACGGCGGCGTCATCTGGCACATGATGCAGTACTCGACGCCGTTCATCTTCCTGTTCGTCGTCGACGCCTTCCGCGCCATGGATCCGGCGCTCGAGGAATCGAGCCGCATGTCGGGTGCCACGCGCTGGCAGACCTTCTGGCGCGTCACCCTGGCGCTGATGTTGCCGGTCACCACCAGCGCCTTCATCCTGAGCTTCATCCGCGGCATCGAATCCTTCGAATCGGCGGTGTTCTTCGGCGTGCCCGTGGGCATCGAGGTGATCACCACCACGATCTACAATTCGATCACCCAGCGCGCCCAGCCCGACTACCAGTCGGCGACGGCGCTCTCCTTCGCCGCCCTGGCGCTGATGTTCCTGCTGCTGGTGCTGCAAAGCCGCCTGCTGCGCGGCCGGACCTTCACCACGGTGACCGGCAAGGGCTACTCGCCCAACATCATGCGGCTCGGCCGGCTGCGCTGGGTGACCTTCGGCATCTGCATCCTGTTCTTTGCCCTCACCGTGGCGCTGCCGATCGGCCAGCTGCTGCTGAGCTCGTTCTTCAAGTTCTTCGGCTTCTACGAGGCCGACATGCTGACCTTCGACCACTATCGCAGCGTCTGGGAGAACTCGAGCTTCTGGCGCGCCTTCGGCAACACCATGGTGCTGGGCGTCGCCGGCGCCACCGCGACCATGGCGCTTGGCGGCATCGTGGCCTACGTCACCACCCGCACGCGCTGGCGCGGCCGCCGCCTGATCGACCTTTTGGCCTGGCTGCCCTGGATGATGCCGGGAATGGTTTTAGGCATCGGCTTCCTGTGGGGCTTCGCCATCCTGCCGCACGGCATCCCGATCTACGGCACGCTGTGGGCGTTGCTGCTGGCCTACATCGCGCTCGGCACGCCGGTCGCGGTGCGCGTGACCTCGGCCGCCTACCAGCAGATCGCCAACGACATCGAGGAATGCAGCCGCGTTCACGGCGCCGGCTGGTGGCAGACCTTGGGCCGCATCCTGATCGCACTGGCCTGGCCCGCCTTCGCCGTCGGCTGGGTGCTGATCTTCTTCGGCATCATGCGCGAGCTCAGCGCCTCGATCCTGCTCTACGCGCCGGGGACCGAGGTGTTGTCGGTGGTCATGCTGAAGATGTGGGTGAGCGGCAAGCCCGAGGAAGTGAGCGTCATCGGGCTGGTCATGCTGGTGCTGGTCCTGGTGTTCCGCTGGGTGCAGCTCAAGTTCATCAAGAAACGCATCAGCACACTCTGAGAATGGAAGGGACCGGACCATGTTGAGGAGAAGCGTTCTTGGACTGTTGGCAAGCACCCCTCTCGCCGACGTCGCATGGGCACAGGACGACTGGGCCAAAACGGTCGAGGCCGCCAAGAAGGAAGGCAAGCTCGTCATCTACACGGCCTCGATCGGCTCGGTGTTCCACAAGGCGGTCATAAAATCCTTCGAGCAGAAGTACGGCATCGCCGTCGAGATGCTGGAGGCGCGTGCCAGCGAGGTGCGCGAGCGGGTGCGAGTCGAGCAATCGGCCGGCCGCTTCCTGGGCGATATCCATCACAACGGCAGCACGACCACCTGGCTGATGAACCGCGACGGCAACTTCCAGCCGCACGGGCCCGTCCCCAACATCAAGAACATCGTGCCGCCCTATGAGGCCGACGACATCCGCGTCCCTTGCGAGGTCATCAGCTACTGCCTGATGGTCAACCGCAACCTGGTGAAGCCCGCCGACGAGCCTAAGAGCTGGAAGGACATCCTCGATCCCAAATGGGCGGGCAAGATCCTGTCCGACGACTACCGCGCGCTGGGCGGCGGCGCGGTGTTCTTCGTCGTCATGTACGACACGTTCGGCAAGGAGTTCCACGAGAAGCTCGCGGCGCAGAAGCCGGTGTTCTCGCGCGACCTCGCCAACAGCGAGCGCCGCGTGGCGCGCGGCGAGTTCCCGCTCTACCTGCCCTTCTCGCTGCAGAACTACAACAACCTGAAA
>DATGZZ010000066.1:0-11932 GCA_035296945.1 Reyranella sp. | reverse complement strand
CACCTTGCTCACTTTCCTGATCGCCTCGCTGCTGCCAGGCGATCTCGCCTCGACGATGCTGGGCGACCAGGCGACGCCCGAGAAGGTCGAAGCCTTGCGCGCCCAGATGGGGCTCGATCTGCCGATCTGGCAGCGCTACGGCATCTGGCTGTGGGACGTCCTGCACGGCAACCTTGGCCGCTCCTTCCGCACCGGCGAGACCGTGTGGGCCGCCGTGACCGACCGCCTGCCGGTGTCGCTCGAGCTCATGGCCATGACGGTGGCGCTGGGCCTCGTGATCGCCATCCCCCTCGCCATTTTCTGTGCGGTGAAGAGCGGCACAGCGGTCGACCGGTTCTTCACCGGCCTTGCCTTCGGCAAGCTCTCGCTGCCGTCCTACATGGTGGCGATCCTGCTGATCTACCTGTTCGCCGTCGAGCTGAACTGGCTGCCGGCGACCGGCTGGGTGCCGTTCGCCGAGGATCCCGTCGGCAACCTTAGAAGCTTCATCCTGCCGGCGCTGACACTCGCTTTTGCCGAATGGCCGGTGCTGATGCGCGTGCTGCGCTCCGACATGATCGCGACGTTGCAGGAAGATTACATCGCCATGGCCAAGGCCAAGGGCTTGCGGCCCGCGCGCATCCTGCTGGTCCATGCGCTGAAGCCCAGCTCCCTCACCCTGGTGACGGTGGCCGGCATCAACATCGGCCGCCTGATCGGCGGCGCGCTGATCGTCGAGACCATCTTTGCCCTGCCGGGCATCGGCCGGCTCCTGGTCGGCGCCATCTACGCCCGCGACTTCATCATCCTGCAGGGCGTGGTGCTGTTCGTGGCCGCGGGCTTCGTCATCGTGAACTTCATCGTCGACATGCTCTACGCCGTGCTCGATCCGAGGATCCGCCATGGCCGTGCTTGATATCGAAGGCGGCGGCGATACCGCCGTTGTCTCTGCCGTCCGCCGCCAGCGCCGCGTCGGCGCCCTGTTCATCGGCTCCGTCGCCTGGATCGTCCTGATCGGGCTTTCCGCCATCTTCGCCGACTGGCTGCCGATCGCGAGCCCCACCGACATGGACCTTTTAGCCAAGCGGGCCCCGCCCGGCAGCGAGAACCATATCCTTGGCGCCGACCATCTCGGCCGCGACGAGCTCTCTCGCCTGATCCATGGCGGCCGCGTGTCGCTCACCGTCGGTCTGCTGGCGCCGGTGATCGGCGTCACCATCGGCGGCTGCCTCGGCATGCTGGCAGGCTACTTCCGCGGCCGGCTGGAAACCTTTGCCGTGGGCGGCGTCGACGTGCTGCTGGCGTTCCCGCCGCTGGTGTTCGCGCTCGCGGTCACCGCCTATCTCGGCCAGTCGGTCACCAACATCACCCTGGTGATCGGCGTTTTAGGCATTCCCGCCTTCACGCGCGTGGCGCGCGCCGTCACGCTCTCCTTGAGCGAGCGCGAGTTCGTCACCGCGGCCCGCGCGCTCGGCGCCACCCATGCCCGCATCCTGATCCGCGAGCTTCTGCCCAACGTGGCGCTGCCGCTGCTCGCCTTCTTCCTGCTGGCCGTCGCCGTCACCATCGTCGTCGAGGGCGCGCTCTCCTTCCTCGGCCTCGGCGTGCCGCCGCCGACCGCGAGCTGGGGCAGCATGATCGGCGAGGGCCGCGACAGCCTCGACATCGCGCCGTGGCTCTCCTTCCTGCCGGCTGGCTTCATGTTCCTGACCGTGCTCGCCTTCAACGTCGTCGGCGACACGTTGAGGGCGCTGACTGACCCACGTCCGGGGGCCCTCTAGGAGTGGGATCGTGAGCGCACCCCTGCTGTCGGTCGAGGGCGTAACCGTCGACCTGCCGACACCGCGCGGCGCCCTGCGCGCGGTCGACGGCGTCGATCTCACCCTGGCACCCGGCAGCACCTTGGGCATCGTGGGCGAGTCCGGTTGTGGCAAGACCATGCTGTCGCGCGCCATCCTGCAGCTCCTGCCCAAGCGCGCCCGGCTGGGCGGCCGCATCCTGTTCGGAGGCCGCGACCTCCTTTCCTTGGCGCCCGAGGCGCTGCGCCGCCTGCGCGGGCCTGAGCTCGCCGTCGTCTTCCAGGACCCGATGACCTCGCTCAACCCGGTGCTCACCATCGGCACGCAGATCATCGAAACCCTGCAGGCCCATCTCGGCATGGACACCGCCACCGCCACGCAACGCGGCGTCGAGCTTTTAGCCACCGTCGGCATCCCGGCACCCGAGCAGCGGCTGCGCCAGTACCCGCACCAGCTAAGCGGCGGCATGCGCCAGCGTGTGGCCATCGCCATCGCGCTTTCCTGCGAGCCAAAACTCCTGATCGCCGACGAGCCGACGACGGCGCTCGACGTCACGGTGCAGGCGCAGATCCTCGACCTGCTGGCGCGCGAGCAGCAGCGCCGCCACATGGCGATGATCCTGATCACCCACGATCTCGGCGTCGTCGCCGGCCGCACCGACGAGGTGGCGGTGATGTATGCCGGGCGCGTCGTCGAACGCGCGCCGACGCCGAGACTCTTCACCCGCATGCGCATGCCCTACACCGAGGCATTGCTGGCCGCCATCCCCAAGCTGGATTCTCCCCCGCATACGCCCTTGCCCGCGATCGCCGGCCGGCCGCCCGACCAGACGCGGCCGCTGAAGGGCTGCTCGTTCGAGCCGCGCTGCCGCTACGCCGACGAGCGCTGCCGCGATGCCAAGCCGCCGCTCGCCGACCCCGAGCGTGCGGGCGGCCTCTTCGCCTGCTGGCATCCGCTATGACCGCGCTGCTCTCGGTCGAGAACCTGGTCGTCGAATACGCCGTCGGCGGCAAGACGTTGTCGGCGGTGTCCGGCGTGAGCCTGGAGGTCGGCAAGGGCGAGACCTTGGGCCTGGTGGGCGAATCGGGCTGTGGCAAGTCGACCTTGGGCCGCGCCGTCCTGCAGTTGCGCCGCCCGACCGCGGGCAAGGTGGTGTTCGACGGCACCGAGCTCACCGGGCTCGCGGCCGACAAGATGCGCCTGATGCGCCGCCGCCTGCAGCTGATCTTCCAGGACCCGATCGCCTCGCTCAATCCGCGCCGCTCCATCGGCGATATCGTCGCCGAGCCGCTGATCATCATCGGCGTGAGCGACAAGGCCGAGCGCGACCGCCGCGTGCGGGAGGTGCTGACCGCCGTCGGCCTCGACGCCGACCTGGTGACCGGCCGCCTGCCGCACGAATTCTCCGGCGGCCAGTGCCAGCGCATCTGCATCGCCCGCGCCCTGATCCTCGAGCCCGAGCTGGTGATCTGCGACGAGCCGGTGTCGGCGCTCGACGTCTCGATCCGCGCCCAGATCCTGAACCTCCTGGAGGACATGAAGCGGCGCTACGGCCTCACCTTGCTGTTCATCGCCCACGACCTCGCCGTGGTGAAGGCCGTCAGCGACCGCATCGCCGTGATGTATCTCGGCCGCCTGTGCGAGGTCGGCCCGACCGAGCAGCTGTTCGCTAAGCCCGCGCACCCCTACACCGCGCTGCTGCTCGAGGCGATCCCCGTGCCCGACCCTTCGGTGAAGCCCGCCATCAACGTCCCGATCGGCGAGCCGCCATCGCCGCTCGCCCCGCCGTCGGGTTGCCGCTTCCGCACCCGCTGCCCGCGCGCCGACGCCGTGTGCGCCGACGTCGTGCCGCCCTTGCGCGAGCTCACCAACGGCCAGTTCGCCGCCTGCCATCACCCGCTGATCTGAATTCCATGACGGCCCCCATGCGTACCCTCAATCGGCCCAAGCCGTCGGTCGATGTCGAGCGGCGCGCCGACGGCACACTCATCCTCTCCGCCGGCCGGTCGCTGCCGGCCGACCTGCCGCTGGTCATGGACCTTCTGCAGCGCGCCGCTGAGCGCCGGCCCGCCGTCACCTTCCTCGCTGAACGTCGCGGCCCCGATCGCACCTGGCAGCGACTGACCTACGCCGAGGCCTGGGCACGCACCGGCGCCATCGCTTCGTGGCTGATCGCGCAAGGTTTCGGTCCCGACAGCAAGCCGATCGCCATCCTGTCTGATAACAGCCTCGAGAACGCGCTGCTGGTGTTCGGCGCCTTGCGGGCCGGCGCCCTGGTGGCGCCGATCTCGCCCAACTACTCGCTGTCCGGCGACTTCACGCGCCTCGATCACGCGCTGTCGGTCGTCGAGCCCGGCCTGGTCTTCGCGCAGGAGTCCGCGCGCTACGCCGCCGCTCTCGACCGCACCAAGGCTGAGATCGTCACCGTCGACGGCAAGCGCGGCCTGGCCTTCGGCGCGCTGGCCAGCTCCTCGATCGATGCGTCGGTGTCCGAGCGGCGCCTGCACATTGTGGCCGACACGCCGGCCAAGATCCTGTTCACCTCGGGCTCGACCGGACTCCCTAAGGGCGTGCTCAACACCCACGGCAATCTCGCGGCGGCCGCCGAGATGAACCGCTCGCTGGGCGAGCCGCTCGATGAGAACCGCATCGGCGTGTCGCTCGACTGGCTGCCCTGGCATCACACCTGGGGCGGCAACTCCAACCTCAACGGGACCGTCCGCTCCGCCGGCTCCTTATATATAGACGGCGGCCGCCCCCTGCCGGGCCGCTTCCAGGAGACGCTCGAGAACCTACGCGAGCTCTCGCCCTCGGGCTTTGCCACGGTTCCCGCCGCCTATCCTCTGCTGCTCGAGGCACTCGAGAAGGACGAGGACCTGCGGCAGAAATTCTTCAAGAACCTGCGCGGCCTGGGCTACGGCGGCGCGCTGCTGCCGCAGGAGAGCTTCGACCGCCTGCAGAGTCTCGCCGCCGGCCAACTCGGCGAGCGCCTGCCCTTCGCCTGCGGCTGGGGCATGACCGAGACCACCAGCGTCGGCCTGATGGTCTACTGGAACGTCGACCGCTCGGGCCTTTTAGGCCTGCCGCCGCCCAGCGCCCTCGCCAAGCTGGTGCCCGCCGCAGATGGCGATGAGGGGCGCTACGAGCTTCGCGTAAAAGGCCCGCACGTCATGGCGGGCTACTACAACGATCCCGCCGCGACCGCGGCCGCCTTCGACGAGGAAGGCTTCTTCAAGACCGGCGACGCCGCGCGCTGGGTCGACGAGAGCAATCCCGTGGCCGGCATCGCCTTCGCCGGCCGCCTCTCCGAGGAATTCAAGCTCGCGTCGGGCACGTGGGTGCGCGCCACCACCTTGCGCACCGAGCTGATCGACGCGCTGCAGCCCTGGGTCCGCGACCTGGTGATCGCCGCTCCCGACCGGCCCTATCTCGGCGCGCTCGTGTGGCTCGATGCGACGGCGTGCGCCGACGCCGGCGGTCCCGCCGTATGGAAACCGGCGTTGGCGCGCCTGCTCGCGACCTTCAACGCCAGATCGGGCGGCTCCAGCAACCGCGTGCAGAGGCTCCTCGTGCTGGACGAGCCGCCCTCGGTCGAAGGCGGCGAGGTCACCGACAAGCGCTCTCTGAACGCGCGCCGCGTGATCGAGCGGCGCGCGGCCGACGTGACGCGGCTCTATGCCGAGCCCGTCGACCGTGACGTCATTGTTTTTTGTTGACAGTTTTCCAGCCGCGTTCACAAATGCTGCATCGACGGGCGCCGCCAAGAGCGCACCGCGGGAGGAATTTTTGGACGAGCTGTCTGCCGACAAAGCTCAAGTGGGAGATATGCGCGCCGAGCAACCGGCCGGACCGCCGATCTGCGCGCTGACCTTGCCGCAGCAGATCGCCGACCATCTCGGCCATCGCATCATGAATGGCGACTATCGGCCCGGCAGCCGGCTCAAGGAGGAGGAGCTCGCCGAGGCCTACTCGGTCAGCCGCGGGCCCGTGCGGGAGGCGTTCCGCATCCTCGAGCGGCGCGGCTTCGTCGAGATCGTCCCGCGCCACGGCGCGCGCGTGCGCGTCTTCGATCCGGCCGACCTCGCGTCGCTGTTCAGCGTGCGCGCCGTGCTGTTCGGCCTGGCGGCACGCCAAGCTACCGAGCGGGCTACCGAGCGGCGCTCTCCGGAGCTTATAAGCCAGCTCGCCGAACAGGTCGCGCGCCTCTGCCGCTCGGCCGAGGCGATGGACATCAGCCCGCGCGAGCATGCCGTGCTCGCCGGCGAGGCCCAGCACCTGATTGCCCGCTTCAGCGGCAACCGGCCGCTGCTGCGCATGCTGGAGGAGATCACGAGCCGGGCCTTGTGGCGCATGGCCTGGAGCGACCCGCCGCTCGACCTCACGACCCGCACGCGCCGCCAGCAGTCGGCGCGGTTCTGGACCGACCTTTTAGCCGCGATCAGAGCGGGCGACGCCCCCGAGGCGGAGCGCACCGCCCGGCTGCTGCTCGAAGCGTCGCGCGATCACATGATCGCGGCCATGGCGGCGCTGCGGCCCGAGCTCGCGGCCGAGCTCGCAGCGGCGGCCGACTGACATGCAGGCCTACATCATCCGCCGGCTGCTGGCGCTGATCCCGACCCTGATCTTCGCCAGCCTGATCGTGTTCATCACCGTGCGGCTGATCCCGGGCGACATCATCGACCTGATGCTGTCGTCCAACGACATCGGCGCCGACAAGAAGAGCCGTGCCCAGCTCGAGGCGGCGCTCGGCCTCGACCGGCCGATGTTCTCGCAATACTTCCGCTGGCTCGGCGCCATCCTGTTCGAGGGCAGCCTCGGCAAGTCGCTGTGGCAGAACACGCCGGTGATGGAGGAGATCCTGCATCGCCTGCCCATCACCTTCGAGCTCGGCCTGATGGCACTGATCGTGGCGCTGATCGTCGGCATCCCGATCGGCGTCTATTCCGCCGTCGCCCAGGACACGGTGGGCGACTACGTCACGCGCTCCTTCGCCATCCTGGCGCTGGCACTGCCCGGCTTCTGGGTCGGCACGCTGGTGATGGTGTTCCCGTCGATCTGGTGGGGCTGGTCGCCCGAGGTGAAGTACATCTCCTTCACCCAGGACCCGCTGCGAAACCTCGCGCAGATGGCGATCCCGGCGCTGATCCTGGGCAAGGCGTTCTCGGCCGTGGTGATGCGGCTCACCCGCACCATGTTGCTGGAGGTGATGCGCCAGGATTACATCCGCACCGCCCTCGCCAAGGGACTGGCGACGCGCACCACCATCATCCGCCACGCGCTGCGCAACGCGCTGATCCCGGTGGTGACCCTGGTCGGCCTGCAGGCACCGGTGCTGGTCGGCGGGACGGTCATCCTCGAGCAGATCTTCGTCATTCCCGGCATGGGCCTGCTGCTGCTCGAGGCGGTGAGCCAGCGCGACTATCCCATCATCACCGGCGTGTTCCTGATCGTCGGCGTGGCCGTGGTGCTGATCAACCTGCTGGTCGACCTCAGCTACGGGCTGCTCGATCCCAAGGTGAGGTACCGCTGATGGTCGCCGTCGCCGAAACCATCCGCGCCCCACGCAAGCGGCGCCTGCCCGCCGCCAGCACGCTGTCCTTCCTCGGCCGGCTGTTTCGCGACAAGCCGCTCGGCGCCTTCGGATTCGTGATCTGCGTCATCTTCCTGTTCTGCGGCCTCTTCGCCGACGTCCTGGCGCCCTACGGCTACAACCAGATCAGCCCGATCAACCGCCTCAAGCCGCCGTCGGAGAAGTTCTGGCTGGGCACCGACAATCTCGGCCGCGACATGCTCTCGCGCTGCCTCTACGGCGCGCAGCTCTCGGTGATCATCGGCCTTTCCGCCGCGGCGCTGGCGACCGTGGTGTCGATCTTCATCGGCATCGTGTCGGGCTATCTCGGCGGCAAGTTCGACATGGTCATGCAGCGCTTCGTCGACGCCTGGATGAGCTTCCCCGACCTGATCATCCTGATCGTCGTGGTGTCGGTGGTGGGCCCGGGTATGGGGCCGGTGATCGTGCTGCTGGGCCTGCTCTACGGCATCGGCGGCAGTCGCATCATCCGAGGCGCCGTGCTGTCGGTGCGCGAGAACGCCTATGTCCACGCCGCGCAATCGACCGGCGCGACGATGCCGAGGATTCTGTGGAAGCACATCCTGCCCAATGTCATGGCGCCGGTGATCGTGCTGTTCACCACCCGCGTCGGCGCGGTAATCCTGGCCGAATCGGGCTTGGCGTTCTTAGGACTCGGCGTGCCGCCGCCGGCGCCGACCTGGGGCGGCATGCTGTCGGGTTCGGGCCGCTCCTACATGTACATGGCGCCATGGCTCGCGCTCGCGCCCGGCCTCTGCATCACCGTCGTGGTCTACGCCATCAACGTGTTCGGCGACGCGCTGCGCGACCTGTTGGATCCGCGCATGCGCGGGAGCCGATGACGGAACGGGGAACAAAGGGAGGAAGAAAATGACAAAACTGAAAGGTGCGTTGCTCGCAAGTGCCGTGCTGCTGATGGCCGGCGGCGTTTCGGCCGAGAACGGCGTGAAGCCGCAGTACGGCGGTCAGCTCGAGATCGGCACGGTCTATGTGACGATCTCGGCGCTGTCATGGGATCCGGCCGACTTCAACTGGAAGCTCAACCACGACACCGGCCTGTTCTACGAGCAGCTGTTCGCCGGGGATCTGTCGAAGAGCAAGAAGGCGGGCGGGCCCTACAATTTCATTCCCGACGCCTGGCTGCCGACCGAGGCCGTCCGCGGCGAGCTGGTCGAGAAGTGGGAATGGAAGCAGGATCCGCTGCGCGTCGAGATGAAGGTGCGCAAGGGCGTCATGTTCCCCGAGAAGCCCGGCGTCATGAAGAAGCGCGAGCTCACCGCCGAGGACATCGTCTTCACCTACAACCGGCTGAATACGAGCCCCAAGAAGCTGCTGGCCTATTTCGACCATGTCGATCGCGTCGAGGCCTCCGACAGCCACACCGTCGTCTTCTACATGAAGCACTACTTCGCCGAATGGGATTACCGCTTCGGCTGGGGCTACTACTCGGCGATCCATCCGAAGGAAGTGGCGGATGCCGGCGCCAGCAACTGGAAGAACGTCAACGGCACCGGCCCCTACATGCTGAGCGAGTTCATCTCCGGCAACTCCAACGTCTACGTCAAGAATCCCGACTACTGGGACAAGGAGAAGATCGGCAACACCGAATACAAGCTGCCGTTCGTCGACAAGATCACCTACCGCACCATCAAGGACGAGGCGACCTTCATCACCGCGCTTCGTACCGGCAAGCTCGACATGCTCGAGGCGATCCGCTGGCAGAACGTCGACTCCTTGAAGAAGAGCGCGCCGCAGCTGCAGTGGAACCGTTGGCTGAACCAGTCGGGCACCTTCATGGCGATGCGCATCGACGTCGACGGGCCGTTCAAGGATGTGCGCGTGCGCCGGGCACTGAACTACGCGGTCAACAAGCAGGAGATCGTCAAGGAGTACTACAACGGCAACGCTGAGCTGTTCTCCTATCCCCAACATCCTGACTATATCGGCTACTTCGAGCCGCTGGAGAAGCAGCCGGCCTCGGTCCAGGAGCTGTTCAAGTACGACCCGACGAAGGCCAAGAAGCTTTTGGCCGAAGCAGGGTTCCCCAAGGGCTTCACCACCAAGGTGCAGGTCTGCTCGTGCAATCCCGACCACATGGACCTCTTGCCGCTGGTGGCGGGCTACCTCGAGCAGGTCGGCGTGAAGCTCGAGATCCAGCCGCTGGAATACGGCGCCTTCCTGTCGGCCATGACCTCGCGGACCATGACCCCGGCCTACTTCATGAACAACGGCCACACCAACCCGACGACGACCATCCGCAAGAGTTTTACGACGGGCCAGCAATGGAACCCGTCGGGCTGGTCGGACCCCGAGTACGACAAGAAGATGGACGTGGTCTATCGCGAGCCCGACGAGGCCAAGCGCCAAAAGCTGCTGCGCGAGATGACCACCGAGATCCTCGACAAGGCGCCCTACATCTGGCTGCCGACGCCGTACATCTATTCGGCGTGGTGGCCCTGGGTGAAGAACTATCAGGGCGAACTGCGCGCCGGCGCGGTGCGCCCGGGCCCGATCTACGCCCGCATCTGGGTCGATCAGGAGCTGAAGAAGAAGATGGGCCACTGAGCATGCCGTCATGCGTACGGGGGCGCGCCTGATGGGCGCGCCCCTGCTCAGCGTCAAAGGCCTGTCGACGGAGTTCCGCACCGAGCGCGGCGTCGTCAAGGCGGTCGACGACGTCTCGTTCGATCTGGCGGCCGGCGAGACGCTGGCCATCGTGGGCGAATCGGGCTCGGGCAAGAGCGTGACCGCCATGTCGATCCTGCGCCTGATCCCCGATCCGCCGGGCAGGATCTCGGCGGGCGAGGTGGTGTTCGACGGCCAGAACCTGCTGACGCTGAGCGACGAGGAGATCCGCGCGATCCGCGGCAACCGCATCGCCATGATCTTCCAGGAGCCGATGAGCTCGCTCAATCCGTCGCTGACGGTCGGCCTGCAGGTCGCCGAGCCGATCAACCTGCATCGCAGGACGCCGTGGGCCGCCGCCATGGACATGGCGGTCGAGCTGCTGGGGCGGGTGCGCATGTCCGACGCCAGGAGCCGGATAAAAGCCTATCCCCACCAGTTCTCCGGCGGCATGCGCCAGCGCGCCATGATCGCCATGGCGCTGGCCTGCCAGCCGCAGCTCATCATCGCCGACGAACCGACGACGGCGCTCGACGTCACCGTGCAGGCGCAGATCCTGGCGCTGCTCAAGGAGGTGACGCGCGCGGCCAACTCGGCGCTGATCCTGATCACCCACGATCTCGGCGTGGTGGCGCGCTATGCCGACCGCGTCTGCGTCATGTACGGCGGCCGCGTCGTCGAGGCGGGTCCGGCGCGCGAGATCTACGCCCGGCCGCGCCATCCCTACACGATCGGCCTGATGGCCTCGGTGCCGCGCCTCGACCAGGAGGCGGGCTCGCGCCTGGTGCCGATCGAGGGCTCGCCGCCCAACCTCGCCGACCTGCCGCCGGGCTGCGCCTTCGCGCCGCGCTGCCGGCGCGCCGCCGACATCTGCCGCCAGCGTCCGATGCTGGTCAGAAGCGCTCCCGATCATCTCTCGGCCTGCCATTTCCATGCCCATCTCAGCGCCCATGTCGGCACCTGACACCGTCCTCGAGGTCAAGGACCTGAAGGTCCACTTCCCGGTGATGGCGGGCGCGGTCATGCGCCGCCAGGTCGGCAGCGTGAAGGCGGTCGACGGCGTGTCGTTCGACGTGCGCCGCGGCGAGACCCTGGGCCTAGTGGGCGAATCGGGCTGTGGCAAGAGCACGACCGGGCTCGCCATCCTGAAGATGATCGACATCACCTCGGGCGAGGTGAAGTTCGAGGGCGAGGACATCTCCAGCTACGACCGGTCGCGCATGCGCCCGATCCGGCGGCGCATGCAGATGGTCTACCAGGATCCGTTCGGCTCGCTGAACCCGCGCATGAAGGTCTCGGAGATCGTGGGCGAGCCGCTCGAGGTGCACGGCATGGCGTCAAATCGCGCGGCCTACGATGCCCGCGTCGCCAGCCTTTTGGACATGGTGGGCCTCCTGCCCGACATGGCCGACCGCTATCCGCACGAATTCTCCGGCGGCCAGCGCCAGAGGATCGGCATCGCCCGCGCGCTGGCGCTTGATCCGGCGCTGATCATCTGCGACGAGCCGGTGTCGGCGCTCGACGTGTCGATCCAGGCGCAGGTCGTGAACCTGTTCCAGGAGCTGCAGGAGCGCCTGGGGCTCACCTACATCTTCATCGCCCACGATCTCGCCGTGGTGCGCCACATCAGCCATCGCATCGCCGTGATGTATCTCGGCCGCATCGTCGAGATCGCCCCGCGCAGCGAGCTTTACGCCAAGCCCTTGCACCCCTACACGCAGGCGCTGCTGGCCGCGATCCCGATCCCCGATCCCGAGGTCGAGGCGAGCCGGCCGCAGCAGATCATCACCGGCGAGGTGCCCTCGGCGATGCGCCCGCCGCCCGGCTGTCGCTTCCACACCCGCTGCCCGATCGCGGCCGAGCGCTGCTCCGAGGAGGAGCCGCTGCTGCGCGAAGTGGCGCCGGGGCAGTGGGCGGCGTGCCACTTCGCGTAAAGATA
>DATGZZ010000065.1:0-2970 GCA_035296945.1 Reyranella sp. | reverse complement strand
AGCGCGTTGTCGAAGAAGCTTGTGCTGCTGACGCTGTGGCAGCCGACCCTGACGTTATCGAGCACCGACATGCGGTCGAACAGCGCCACGTTCTGGAACGTGCGGCCGATGCCGATGCGCGGGATGTCGTGGCGCGGCCGGTTCAGGATCGAGGTGCCCTCGAACAGGATGTCGCCGCCGTTGGGCGTGTAGAGCCGGCTGAGACAGTTGAAAAGCGTGGTCTTGCCCGCTCCATTGGGCCCGATCAGGCCGGCGATCTGTCCCGAGGTGACGTCGAAGGTGACGCCATCGAGCGCCACGATGCCGCCGAAGCGGACCGAGACGTCGCGCACGCTGAGCAGCGGCGAGCCGCTGGAAGAAGTCGGTCCTGCCATGTTCACGCTGGTTTCGAAGGCCGGCTCATTCAACGCTCCGGCGCCGCGAAATTACCCTTGCCTCCCAACCACTTGCGACTCTTCTGCGGAATCGTCTGCCGCAAAGACGATGGCCTATCCGCCTGAGGGACGCAACCCCAATGGCGCCACGCCATGCTTTGGGCGCGTTTGCGCCGCAGGATTGATCCGCAGCGCGGACGTTGACACGTTGCGCGTTGCCGCCGATACGACACCACCCCTCTCAATGCGGATTCACCGCCGATGAAACACCTCTTCCGCCCTATCCTCCTTGTCGCTGCTGTCATGAGCCTGCCGGCCGCAGCCCAGACGCCGCCGACGCAAGGCTGGCCGCAAAACCGGCCGCCGGCCGCGCAGCCGACGCCGCAGGCGACGCCGCCGCAAGCGGCCACGCCGCCGGCTGCGGGCGCGCCCGCAGCGCCCGCACCAGGCGGCCAGCCGCAGCAGGCGACGGGAGCGACCGCTACGCCGCCGCCGATTCCCCTGCCGCAATGGTTCGTGGAAATCGACACCGCCAAGAAGGGCGAGGTCTCGCGCGCCGACTTCCTGAAGTACCGCATGAAGTCGTTCGAGGAGCTCGACACCAACAAGGACGGCAAGCTCTCGCTCGACGAGTTCCTCAAGGTCGCCGAGCCGCCGATGTCGCAAGACGTGCCGGGCGGGCCCAGCGTCGAGGAGCGGCGCAACCGCGCCAAGGTCGAGTTCCAGACCCTCGACACCAACCGTGACGACTTCATCGAGCGCGCCGAGGCCGAGGCGCTGGTCCATTCCGAGTTCAACCAGTACGACACGGACCGCGACAACAAGGTGACCGAGCCCGAGGTCCGCCTGATCGTGCAGCGCTCGATGGCCCGCGAATCCCAAGCCCGCCAGGAGATGGAGCAGCGCCGTCGCCAGGGCATGGCGGCGATCAACGACTTCATCGACATGCAGCTGCGCGAGGCCGACAAGCTCGACAAGAACAACGACGGCAAGATCAATCAGCAGGAGTATCTCGTGCTGGCCGGGCCGGCCGACGGCCCGCAGGCCAAGGGCCTGCTGCCCTTCGACATCCGCAAGCAGCTCGTGCTGCGCAAGTTCGCCGAGATCGACATCAACAAGGACGGCCAGCTCGACCGCGTCGAGCTGACGGGTGCTGCCATCAAGCAGTTCATGGAGATCGACGACAACAAGGACCGCTACCTCACCGAGGACGAGTTCAAGAAGGCGCAGGAGAACGAGACCAAGAAGATGCGCGCCATCATCCAGGCGATGCAGCCGGCCCAACCCGCCCAACCGCGGCCCGCGCCTGCGCCGGCGCAACCGCGCGCGGCCCAGCCGCAGCCGCAGCCTCAGCCTCAGCAGCCGCAGGGTCTGGCGCCGGGCCTGCCGCAGGGAACGCGGTAGAGTCTTCTCATAATTCGGACCGCAGGCGTCCCGCCCGCCTCATGATCATGAGCGGGCGAGACGCCCGCGGTCCGAACATGAGCTATTCCACCGTCACGCTCTTGGCGAGGTTGCGGGGCTGGTCGACGTCGGTGCCTTTGGCGACCGCCGTGTAATAGGCCAATAACTGCACCGGCACGCAGTACAGGATCGGCGCCACGATCGGATCGACTGGGGGCAGGCTGATCGCCGCCGCCGCGTGGGCGCCCAGGCGGGCGTTGCCCGCAGGGTCACTCAGAAGCACCAGCTTGCCGCCGCGCGCCTTCACCTGCTCGAAGTTCGAGGCGATCTTGTCGAAGATCGCATCGGTCGGCGCCACCACGACGACAGGCACCGCCTCGTCGATCAGCGCGATCGGCCCATGTTTCATCTCGCCGGCGGCATAGCCCTCGGCGTGGATGTAGGAGATCTCCTTGAGCTTCAGCGCGCCCTCGAGCGCGATCGGGAAGCACGAGCCGCGCCCAAGGTAGAGCACGTCGCGCGCCTCGGCGAGGATGTCCTCGGCGATGCGCCGGTACTGCGCCTCGAGGTTCAGCGCCTCGTTGATGTGCGCCGGCAGCTCGATCAGCGCGTTGGCCAGCCGCGCCTCTTCCTCCTGCGACAGCTCCCCTCGCGCACGACCGGCGGCGATCGCCGCCACCAGCAGCACGGTGAGCTGGGTGGTGAAGGCCTTGGTCGAGGCGACGCCGATCTCGGGGCCGGCCAAGGTCGGCAGCACGACGTGCGATTCGCGGGCGATCGCGCTCTCCGGCACGTTCACGACCGACAGGATGGTCTGCTTGTGCGCCTTGGCGTAGCGCAGCGCCGCCAGGGTATCGATGGTCTCGCCCGACTGTGAGATGGCGATGCACACGCCGCCCTCGGGCAGCGGCGGCTCGCGGTAGCGGAACTCCGAGGCGACCTCGACCTCGACCGGCAGGCGCGCCAGCTTCTCGAACCAGTACTTGGCGACCATGCCGGCAAAGCAGGCCGTGCCGCAGGCGGTGATGGTGAGCCGCGAGACCTTGGCCCACTCGAACGGCAGCGCCGGCAGCGTCACCTTGCGGGTGGCGGGATCGAGATAGGTCTGCAGCGTGTCGCCGATGACGGCGGGCTGCTCGTAGATCTCCTTCACCATGAAGTGGCGGTGGTTGCCCTTGCCCATCATGGCGCC
>DATGZZ010000064.1:0-11068 GCA_035296945.1 Reyranella sp. | reverse complement strand
GCAGTACATGCAACTGCGGGCCCAGGCGCTGGCCGAGCAGGGCCATGACGTGACGCTGATCGGGCTTGCCTCCGGCAGCGGCTCGGTACGAAGCGAAGCAAGAGGAAAGGGTACCCTGACCGAGGTGCGGCTGGCGGCGCGGCCGGTGCCCCGCGGTTCGCTGCTCAGCCGGCTGATGTGGACGTTGTGGACCGACCTGCGTCTCGTCATGGCGGGCTTTCGTGCGCTGCGCGCCGCCGACGGCGTGCTGTTCACCGGCTCGCCGCCGTTCATGATCCATCTTCTGGCGCCGCTGAAGTTCCTGTGGCGCGCTCGCCTGGTCTACCGCATCACCGACTTTCATCCCGAATGCCTGATCGCGGCACGGCCACGGCCGTCGCGTGCGCTCGCCCTGTTGCTGGCGCTCACCAACTTCTGGCGCCGGCGGATCGACGGCTTCGAGGTGCTGGGCATCGACCAGAAGCGTCGTCTCAGCGCGACCGGCGTGCCTCCGGAACGGATTGCCCTGGTGCGCGACGGCTCGCCGGTCTCGTTCACCGGCAGCGAAGCCGTCGAACCCTTGCCGGCGGCACTGGCGGGATCCTGTGTGTTGCTCTACGCCGGCAACTACGGCGTGGCTCACGAGGTCGAGACCGTCGCCGAAGGTTATGCCCGCCATCACCGTGAGGGCAGCGGTCGCGTGCGACTATGGCTGAGCGCGACCGGTGGCGGAGCCGATGATCTTGCGCGACGGCTGACGGCGCAGGGCCTGCCGTTCCATCGCTCGCCGCCGGTCCCGCTCGAGCGATTGGCCGGTCTGCTGCGCGCTCCCGATGCGCATCTCGTGACGCTGAGGGATGGCTTCGTGGGCTACGTCATGCCGTCGAAGATCTATGCCTGCGTCGAGTCCGGCCGACCGACCCTGTTCGTCGGCAGTGCCGAGTCGGACGTCGACCTCCTCGCTCGCCCGGCCGAGGCAGGATATTGGCGTGTGCCGTGCGGAGATGTCGCGGGGTTTGCCGAGGTGCTTGAGCAAATCGCCAACAGCACCAATCGCGCCGGCGGTGAAGAAATCCCTCTTTCAAGTTGACTTTTTACATTAGACAATTAGTCTAAATAATTGACGAAGAAAGATAAAATACTCCAAATAAAATTCAATTCGTTTTCTGCGTTGACGCTGCAGTTAATCTTGCTAAGACTATAAGCTAGCGACTGCGGGCGGCCTTCAAGCCGCCTCATCCAGCGTGTAGTATACAAGCCTGTTCTGATTGGGCTTTTAGGGCGTCCGACATGAAGACTGCCGAACCTCTACTGACGCCCTGCAAGCCTTCCGGGTCTTGGCTTGCCATGTGCAATTCGGTATTTTGGCAGTCAGCTTGGGCGGGAACCACGTCGACGAGTCGACGTGGGCCAAGCGGTCGTAAACATTCGAATTTGGGCTGCAACGGCGGGGTGCCGCGGCAGCGGGGTTGGTCATATGACTAAAATTGCACTTCGGGCGCAGTGTGTTGCGGCGGCGTCGGTGCTGCTGATGGCATCGTCGGCGCATGCGCAGACGCCGGAGCAGGCGCAGGCTCAGCCAGCGCCGGCCCAACAGGCTCAGGCCGAGCAGGCGCAGGGGCCGGCTGGTGCGCAGCAGGGCGACCAGGGCACTCCCCAGCCTGGCCAGGGTCCGCAGCAGGGAACCGGCCCGCAACAGGGCGGCGCTCCGCTGCAGGGCGCAGGGCCACTGCAGGGTGCCGGGCCATTGCAGGGCGCCGGGCCGACCCAGGCGACGCCGCCCGGTGGCACGCCCGGCGGGCCAGGGCCGCAGCAGACGGCGGGTCCGTTGCAGGGCGGCGGCCCGCTCCAGGGCGCGGGGCCGTTGCAGGGCGCGGGACCCCTGCAAGGCGCCGGTCCGCTGCAGAGTGCCGGCCCGTTGCAGAGTGCGGGTCCATTGCAGAATGCCGGTCCGCTGCAGAGTGCGGGTCCGTTGCAGAACATCGCGCCGATTTCCGCACCGAGCGGCCTCAACATTTCGGCGCCGGCGACAGGCGTGGGCTTCGCGCCCGCGCAGGCGAATGCGCCCGTGCTGGCGCTGACGCCGGCGCAGGTTACGACGCTGGGCAGCGGCAATGTGACATCGATCAATCAGCTCCTGGGGCAGCTCGTCAGCGGAAATACGTCGAACCAGCAGCTGACGGCTCTGGTAAATACCCTTGTGACGCCAACGACGCCGATACCGCCCTCGCTACCGCCGTTAGGACTGCCGCCGGTCAGCACGCCGACGCCACTGCCTCCAGTCACAACCGGCGGCGGCCCGCCGCCGCCGCCGATTCCGACAACGGCGCCGCTTCCGCAGACTTCATATGAGTCGACAGACAAAGCCAGCAGAACCTAGCGTCCGTGGTCTGAGGCAGAGCTTCGTTCAGCCGACGCTTGTACCGTTGCCGGGGTGGCCTGCTAGTCCCATGACGATTCGTGCGCCTAGCACTCGGTTCGTTTGGACTCCCATCCTGGGCTGGGTGCTGTTGTCATGCGCGGCGACGGCTGTTCACGCCCAGGTCGACACGCCGACGCCGGCCAGGCAGACCCTGGACCAGCAGACGCCGCAGGTCGACCTTCCCGACGCCTCGTCGTCGGGGGGCAGCGCGGGTCCGAGGGGAGACGAGCTTGGCATCAGTGTCGGCGCGTTCACGCTGTTCTCGTCGATCGACCTCAATCTGGGATATGACGACAACGTGTTCGCGCTGACCACGGCGCCTGTTGGTTCGGCGGTTGCGGTCGTTCGTCCGTCGCTCGAGCTGCGGTCGGAGTGGCTGAACCACTCGTTGCGGCTCCTGGCGACCGGCGGTTTCGGCTACTATGCCAGTGCGCCGACGCAGAACTTCCAGAACTACCTCATCCAGGCCGACGGGCGGCTCGATATCTGGACCGATGTCCGGGCGACCGGCATGATCGCCTTTCGGCGCACCACCGAGGCGTTGGGCACCCCGAACGTCTCGTTCGCTCAGCAGCCGACGGTGGTCGATTCTATCCCGATCGAAGCGTCGCTCTATCAGAGGTTCAATCGGGTCTTCTACCAACTCTCGGCCTCGGCGACGAAATACTGGTTCTACGACTACAGCACGATCAGCTCGCTCGGCCTGCCGGCGGCGAGCCGAGATCGCACCGAATACGAAGAGAAGATCCGCGTCGGTTACGAGCTCAGCGACAACCTGGCGTTCTTCATTTCGACTGGCCTGAACCAGCGCATGTATGTCGACGTGGTGAACGTGGCCGGCCAGCAGCGTGATTCGACCGGCTGGAATATCGCCGTCGGCGCAAGCGTGGCTCTCGGTGTGAAGAGCTCGCTGGAAGGCTCCGTCGGTCTGACCAGCCAGACCTATACCGCCAGCGGAACGGCGACCTCAGCCAGCACATTCTCGCTCAGCGGCACATGGAACGGCTACGAGCCACTGACGCTGCGGCCGGTGCTGATGCGCACCATCAACGAGTCGGCGCTGACCAACTACCAGAACTACATATCGACCGTCGCCGGCATCGACTTCACCTACGACATTCACTATCCGTGGAAGCTGGCCGGCGGCTTCTCCTACAACACCGCCGACTACACGCCGGCGTCTGGCGTCTCTGGCGTCAATCCTCGGACCGACTATTTTGTGAAAGCCTCGTTGGGCTTCCTCTACGAGGTTCGTCCGCAATACTCGATCGGCCCGATTTACGAATATACCCAAGGCTGGTCGAGCGACGTCCTGGCCGGCGGGCCGCAGTTCAGCCGCAATTTTTTCTCCATTCGCTTGGTTGCCAGACGGTGATGTCGTGAGCTTCAGGATCGCAATCTTCCATCGGTTGCTGGCCGCCCTGCGGTGTGGGCTGGCGCTGCCGGCGATCGCCTTGTCGCTCGGACTGGCCGCCTGCGATCCGCAGCCGCCCATGACGGCCAATACTCTGCAGCAGCCCTCCCAGAACACGCAGACGCTGCGGATGGCCGAGTACCGGGTGGCGCCGGGTGATCGGGTGCGGGTGATCGTGCTGTCCGATCCGGAGCTTTCGGGAGAATACGAGATCGATTCGGCAGGGATGATCTCACCCCGCATGGCCGGCCGGATCCAGGTCGTCGGCTTGACCACGGCCGAGATGGAAGAGCTGCTGCGCACGCGTTATCGCACTGACGGCCTCTTGCGCGTGGCTAGATTGAGTGTAGACCTAGTGCAGCGTCGTCCTTTTTACATCCTGGGTGAAGTTGGTCGGCCCGGGGCCTTTCCCTATGTGTCAGGGATAAATGTGGCACAAGCTATAGCGATCGCCGGCGGGTTTACCCGCCGGTCGGCGAAGACGCGTATCACGATTCAGCGGTTCAACCAGACTCAGGGCATGGAAGAGACGGTCACCGAAGACAGTCCGGTGGGGCCGGGCGACATCATCCGCGTACCCGAGCGCTGGTTCTGAGCTGGTTCTGATCTGGGGTTGGCATGCTGGCGTAAGCGTAGGCGTTTCTTGGGGAGAGCGGGTGTGGGACCCTCTCGCGCAGGACTGAGGACCGGGCGGGCCGAGATAGGCGCGGCCGGGTGTCGTTTGTGGGTGTGGTCGCGCGTATACTTGTCGCGGAGTTGATTGGGATGGGATCGTTTCCTAAGGCCGAGCAGATCGTGGACGATGGGGCTATAAACCGGATCGTTCCGGCGTCCGAGCCGGGCGCCCTGGCCCCCGTGCGCGCCGGCGAAGCGCCCAACGAGCTGTGGGAATGGCTGCGCCTGCTCAATCGCCGCAAGGCGCTGATCGTCGGTTGCGGCCTGGTGGCCGTTGCGCTGATGGCGTTGATCATCGCGCAGGCCACGCCGATGTACAAAGCGTCGGCCCGCCTCCTGCTCGATACGCGCACCTTCAAGGTGGTGAGCACCGAGGCGGCGCTGTCGGGCGTCGACACCATGAACCTCGGCGCCATCCAGAGCGAGCTCGAGGTCATCCAGTCGGAGTTCCTGATCGGCCGTGTCGTCGACAAGCTCGGGCTCGCCAACAATCCGGATTTCAACGGCACCAAGCCGCCAGGCTTCATCGATAGCGCCTTTGCGCCGTTGCGCGAACTGTGGGCCACCGGCATCTCGACTCTGCTGGCACCGGCGCCCAAGCCGCAGCCCACCACCGCCCAGCCGGCGCGCACCAGCCGCCCGGCCGAGGAGAGCGATCCGCGCCGGCGCTCCGCCATCGGTGCCGTTTCCGGCGGCCTCAGCGTCACGCTGCTCGGCCGCACCTTCGTCATCCTGATCACCGTCGAAAGCCCGGACGGCACGATGTCGGCGCGCATCGCCAATGCCGTGGCCGAAGCCTATCTCGCCGACCAGATCGACACCAAGAACGAGGCCAACCGCCGCGCCACCGAGTGGCTCGAGCAGCGCCTGGCCGAGCTGCGCCGCAACCTGCAGGTCGCCGAGGAGGCCGTCGCTTCCTACCGCCGCGACAAGGGCCTGGCCGGCAGCCCCGAAGGGGCGGTGTCGACGCAGACGTTGTCGGATCTCAACGGCAAGTACGTGGGCGCGCGCACCAAGCGCATCGAGCGCGAGGCGCGGCTCGTCGCTCTGAGCAGGGCCAGCCTCAATCCCGGCGAGATCGCCAACATCGCCGAGGTGGCGGGCAACACCACCTTGGCGGCGCTGCGCATCCAGGATGTCGAGCTGACCCGCAAGATGGCCGAGCTGTCGTCGATGCTGGGCGACAACCATCCCAAGTTGGTCCAGGCGCGCGCCGAGCTCGCCAGCGTGCGCACCCGCTTCCTGAGCGAGACCCAGCGCATCACGCTTGCCGTCCGCGCCGAGCTCGACGCCTCCAAGGCCGAGGAGGACGAGCTCAAGGAGCTGGTCGACAAGGCCGCCGTCGTCTCCGGCACGGCCAGCCAATACGAAGCCGAGCAGAAGCAGCTCGAGCGCGAGGCCCAGTCGAACCGCACCCTCTACGAGAGCTTCCTGACCCGCTTCAAGGAACTGCGCGAGCAGCAGGACATCCAGCGCGCCGACGCGCGCATCCTGGCCTATGCCCATCCCTCGGGCACGCCGTCCTCGCCCAACTACAAGACCGGCCTGATGGCCGCCTTCGTGATCGGCTGCCTGCTCGGCATGGCCGCCGCCGTCGCCGGCGAGAAGCTCGACCGGGTGTTCCGCTCGTCCGCCCAGGTCGAGGAGGCGACCGGCGTGGGCGTGCTGGGCATGGTGCCCGAGGTCAAGGGCGCTGCTGCCGCACGCTCCAACGTGGTCGCCCACGTGCTGGAGAACACCACGTCGCCTGCCGCCGAGGCGATCCGCGCGGTGTTCACCGCCATCAGCCTGGGCAGCCTGGACCGGCCGCCCCGGGTCATCGCCGTCACCTCCTCGACGCCGAGCGAGGGCAAGACGACCTTCGTCGCCGCGCTGGGCGGCCTGCTGACCAAGATGAACGCCTCGCGGCGTGTCCTGATCGTCGACCTCGACCTGCGCCAGGCCAGGATGTCGGCGGCGCTCGGCCTGAAGGACCGCGGCGGCACCATCGACGACTATCTGATGGGCCTGAAGACCCTGGAGGAGTGCACCAAGCGCCACGACAGTTCCGGCGTCGACTACATCCTGGCCCGGCCCAATACGCCGAACGCGCCGGAAATCCTCGAATCGCACGCCATGAAGGCCGCGCTCGCGACCTTCTCTGAGCGCTACGACCTCGTGATCCTCGACGGCCCGCCGGTGATGGCGGTGTCCGACGCGCGCATCATCGCCCGCCTGGCCGACTACACGGTGTTCATCGTGCAGTGGGCCAAGACGCCGCGCGAGGTCGTCAAGACCGCCGTGAGCGCCTTGCTGGGCGTCAGCAACCACGTCGGCATCGTCATCAACCGCGTCAATCTCGCCAAGCATGCCCGCTACGGCTACGGCGACCACGGCGACTACTACTCGCGCTACCGCGGCTACTACGGCACGGGCACCGAGACGCCGGTCGCCGCGACGCGGCCGCCGCTGACCTTGGCGAAACGGTAGGGGTGGCCCACGCCTCAGTTCTGGTCACGGTGGTTCGGACGAGCGTCCCTGCCGGCTGAGCCGGCGTCCGTCCCTGCTGGACACGCCGTCTACGCCGTCGGCGATATCCACGGCCGGGCCGACCTGCTCGAGGTGCTGCTCGGCCGCATTGCCGCCGAGGCGGCGCAGCATCCCGAGGACACCGAACGCAGCCTGGTCTTCCTGGGCGACTACATCGATCGCGGCGCGTCGAGCCGCGGCGTAGTCGAGCGCCTGCTCAGCGATCCGCTGTCAGGCTTCACCCCAAGTTTCCAAACGGTGCGGCTGCTGGGCAACCACGAGGAGGCGCTGCTCGACTTCCTCGACGAACGCAGCGACGGGCTGGACTGGCTGTCCTACGGCGGGCTGGAGACGCTCCTGTCCTATGGCGTGCCGCTCAAGGGCTATCCGGATACGCCGCAGCGGGCCGCCGAGCTGCGCGGTGCGCTGGCCGGGGCGGTGCCGCAGGCCCATCTCGCCTTCTATCGCGCCTGCACCCTGCACCACACCCTGGGCGACTACGTGTTCGTCCATGCCGGGGTGCGGCCGGGGGTGAGCCTCGAGAAGCAGCATCCGGCCGATCTCTTGTGGATCCGCGACGAGTTCCTGCGCGCCCGGCCGGCCCTGCCGGGCAAGGTGGTGGTGCACGGCCACACGATCTGCGACCTGCCGCAGGACCTCGGCCATCGCATCAACGTCGATACCGGGGCGTTCGTGAGCGGCCGGTTGACCTGCCTGGTGCTGCGCGGCACCCGGCGGCAGTTCATGTCGACCTTGGACGTTTAGGCGGCGTGCCCTCCCAGCCGAAGGTCAGGCTCAATATCGGCTGCGGCCGCTCGCCGACGCCGGACTGGATCAATTACGACAACTCCCCGTCGGTCTGGCTGGCGCGCTGGCCGCTCCTGACGTCGCTGGCGGCAAGGCTGGGGCTGATCGACCGGCACGGCCTGGCCTTCGTCGCCTTCTGCCGCAGCCATCGCATCCGGCACGTCGATGCCGCGCGGCGCATCCCGCATGGCGCCGGAACCGTCGATGCGATCTATGCCTCGCACATGCTGGAGCATCTCGACCGCGCGGAGGCGCGATCGTTCTTGGCCGAGTGCCGGCGCGTGCTGAAGCCCGGCGGCGTCCTGCGGCTGGCCGTGCCGGATCTGCGCACCGCGGCCTACCAGTATCTGCAGGTGGGCGACGCCGAGGGCTTCCTGCGCCGTCTGCAGTTCGACCTCGACAAGCCGCGCGGCCCCGTGGCGCGCCTGCGCCGCATGCTCGGCGGCAGCCGCGGCCATCACTGGATGTACGACCGCGACTCCCTGGTGGCGCTGGTCGTGGGCGCGGGCTTCGTCGACGTCGAGCCGGTGGAGGAGGGACGCACCCGCATCGCCGATCCGGGCGGCCTCGACCTCGCCGAGCGCGAGGTCGACAGCCTCTGCCTCGAGGCGCGGCGGCCCTAGACTAGAACGATTGCGCGCGGCTCACGCAAACGTAAGCGGTCGTGTGGTGGCGACCGTGGCAGGCTCCCCACGCCACAAAAAGAAGGGAGCGTCCGATGACAACCATTCGTTCGATGCTGGCCGGCGCGGTCGCGTTGGTTGCGTCCCTGGGCCTCGTTGCCGAGGCGCTGGCCCAGACGCCGCCGACAAGCCCGCCGACCCGGCTGCGCGGCGCGATCGCGGCGATCGACGGCAAGACCGCGACCATCGCCACGCGCGAGGGCACGTTGGTGCCTGTGAAGCTCGCCGACAATTGGTCCGTGATGCTGGTGAGCCCGATGACCCTGGCCGACATCAAGGAGAACAGCTTCGTCGGCATCGCCTCGCTCAAGGGGCCGGACGGCACGTTGAACGCGCTGGAAGTGCTGATCTTCCCGGAGGCCGCCCGCGGCTCCAACGAAGGCCATTACCCCTGGGACCTGCAGCCCGAGAGCATGATGACCAACGCCACCGTGGCGACGGTCGCGGCGGCGCCCGACGGCCAGACGCTGACCTTGACGTACAAGGACGGCACGCAGACCATCAAGGTCAAGCCCGGCACGCCGATCGTCACCTTCGCGCCGGGCAGCCGGGACGACGCCAAGGTCGGCGCCAAGGTGTTCCTGGGGGCGACCAAGGGCGCCGATGGCGAGCTGGCCGCGGGGCGGCTGCTGGTCGGAAAGGATGGGCTGACGCCGCCGATGTAAACGGCAACAGGGTAAATTAGACATCGTCAAGTTTCACAGGAGCAGATCTCTTCCTGTGATCTTGTGGAGGCCGGCCGGGTTGTTGGTTGCAACCTTCCTCTGCCTGTGGACGTTAGGAAAACCAGCGTCCGAGGTCAGGGGGAGTCCATGTAATGGCCGACATTCTCCATCAGGCACGGCATGTCGATCGCCAGGCTCGCAGCCAGCGAGAGGTCGGGATCGGCCGGCCGGTATTGCTCGCCATCGCCTTTGGCTTCGCCTGCATCGGCCTGGCTTTTCCCGCTCATCTGATGATTGTCGCGGTCATACCCATCCTGATAAGCGTTGTCGCCCTGCTTGCCGCCTTCCGAATCATGGGATGAGCCGTCGGTCTACCCTATAGCGCGGCGCCGTTCTCCAGACACCAGGCGACGCTGCGGCGCATGCCTTCCCTCAGATCGACCAGGGGCCTGTAACCCAGCTCGCGCTCTGCTCGCTCGATGCTGCAGGCGATGGTGAGGTTCATCTCCGACAGGACATGGATTTCCTGATGGTAGAGGCCAGCGCTCTGCAGCGTCCAATCGGCAAGCCTGGCGACGTCGGCGATGAGGCCTGGCACATGGACCGTGGTGGGCTTCACGGTCATGTGGAAATCGTCGCGCAGGACGGCGCGCACGGTGTCGATGATCTCGACCATGGGATAGGGACGCTCGTCGGCCAGCCAGTAGATGCGCCCGGCGGCGACCGGCGCTTCCGCGGCCAGCAGGATCCCGAAGGCGAGACTGTCGACATAGCCCATCGACCGGCGGTTCTCGCCGCGACCGAACAGGGGAAACCGCCCGGCCTTGATCATCGAGAAGAAGCGCGTCTGGCGCTGCGGCTGCTCGGGTCCGTAGAACCACGGCGCGCGGATGATCGTGATCTCGGGCCGCTGGCGGTGCCTGCTCCGGTCCAGGAGCCACCGTTCCATGGCCTCCTTTGATCGGCCGTAGCCCATGTACGGTCGATAGGGCGAATCCTCGTCGAACACCTCATGGGGATCGCGGCTGACGCCGATCGGCGAATTGGACGACATCACGACGGCACGGTGGATGCCGGCGGTGCTCGCTGCTTCGATGGCGCCCCGGACGCCGTCGACATTCACCTCCGTGAACTCCTTGACGCCGCGCCGTGGATGAATGACGCCGGCGAGGTGGATCAGAAGGGCGCCCTCGCTGGCGCTGAAGAATCGCCGCAGGGCGTCGGCATCGCGCAGGTCGCCCGTGACCACCTCGGCGCCGATGGCCGCGAGGATGCGCGCATCCTCGCCCGGCATCACCAGTGCCCGCACGCGACGGCCGCCCCTGCCGGCGCTCCCCATCTCCTTGTTTCCGTCGGTCAGCGCCCGCACGACGCGCCGGCCGAGCCAGCCGTTCGCGCCCGTGACCAGAACCAGATCGTCGATCGCTGCCATTTCGCCCTAGGCGTAGATGAGCAGGCCGAACATCAGCCCGAAGATCGCCAGGATCGCGATCAGCGCCGGATCCTGAAGCACCAGGTCGGTCGGCGACGCGCCTTTGCCCTTGACGAGGACGAGCTGCAGATAGCGCAGCAGGCCGAAGGCAACCGGAATTGACGTGATCAGGACGCCCTGGCCGAACCGATGCACGGCATAGTCGGAGGCGCAGAACAGCAGATAGACGACCAGCGTCCCGCCGGTGAGCGCGGCCAGGACCAGGTCGAGATAGGCGAGGTTGTACTGGGCGAGCGATTTGCGGCCATTGGCGAGGTCGTATTCCTGGGCGATGTCGTCGCGGCGTTTGCCGACCGTGAGCAACAGCGCCGCCATCGCCGTGGCGATCATGATCCACGGCGAGAGCTGCACCCCGATGGCGAAGCCGCCGGCGATCAGCCGCAGCACGAAGCCCGACGCCACCATGAACAGTTCCAGCAGCGA
>DATGZZ010000063.1:0-4530 GCA_035296945.1 Reyranella sp. | reverse complement strand
TGACCACGGCTTCGGAATCGTCGAGCACGCCGAGGCTGCGCAGGATATCGAGCGCCACGCGCGACAGGCGCTCGTATTCCTCGAACCGGCCCTGGTCGCGCAGCACGATCGCCAGAGCCTGGCACATGCTCGCCGTGTTCTGGTGATACTTGCCGACCAGGCTGAGCTGGTTGAGCAGCGCGCGCCTTGCATCGACCTCGGCTTCGGCGAGCCGGCCCTGTTCGCGCTTGGTACGGGACAAAAACACTGCGCCGATGTCGGCGATTTGCTGGAGGGCAGCGAGCGGCTGGCCGCCCGGCCAGCGCGGCCGTTTGACGATGGCATCGCGAAAGCCTGTTTCGGCCCTGACATAGGCCGTCTCCGCCTCCTTCCACTGGCCTCTGGCCTCGAGGAAAGTGCCGCGTGCGAGATTGAGATTGCCCTGCCACAGCCCGCCATAGAGTTCGATATCCTCGGCGCTGGCCTTGCTCCTGGTGTCGTCGGTTAGGGCACCGAGCGCCGCCAATTCGCGTTCGGCGGCAGCAATGTCGCCCAAGGTGACGAGATTTCGCACCAGCTGACGGTGCAGACTTATCCTGACGTTCGGCGGCGCGGCAGCGTTTTGCGGCGCGGCGTCGCGCAGCAGCTGCACCGCCTTGGCGGGCTCGCGGTTGATCTGGTGCAGGCCGATGATGCTCTGGAAGCTCGCCGAGCGCTGCCGCGATCGCGGCTCGGCATTGGCGAAGGCCTGCTCAGCGTCGGCGGCGGCCTCAGCGGCGCGGCCCAGCTCCGAGTGGGCCTGCGAGCGCTGGGTGTAGAACTCCCAAAGCTGGCCCTTGGTCGCATCCGCCGGCGGCGTGCTGTCGGCGATGCGCCGGCGATTGGCGATGACGGCGGCGTCCGGCTTCTGCTGGTCGAGAATAGCCGTGATGTCGGCGATATTGCGTGGCGGCGCCACGAAGCCCGTGCCCTGGCCGTACGCGCTGCCGGGAAAGGCAGAACCCCCAAAAACAAGGAGAACGGCGAGGGAGGAGACGGCGCATCGCAAACTATCGAACATTGACCGGCACGGGATTGAGGGGCGCGCACAAAACTAGGCTGGCGCCTCCGATAGCGCATCAGCTAAATTCGCAGTGGGAATGTGAGAATCGTTATCAGGTGTGGTCAAGGGGCGGGGCATGAAACAGTTTTTCGGTCGGCGCGCGGTGGCGGCGATACTTGTCGCCTTGGCTTGGCTGGGAGTCGCTGCGCCGGCGACGGCTCAAGGCGCCATCGGGGTCATCCTGATGCATGGCAAGCAGTCTTCCCCCAACACGGCCGGCTTGCGCGACATCGCCTCAAAGGCCGAGGCCGCGGGAATGAAGGTCGTGGTGCCATCGATGCCGTGGAGCACCGGCGCCTGGGAGAAGATCAACGTCACGCCCGACCAGGTCTTCACCCTGATCGACGGCTACGCCAACCAGCTGCGCGCCCAGGGCGCTCAGCGCATCGTCGTCGGCGGACAGAGCCTCGGCGCCAACGTGGCGCTCGCCTATGCCGCGGCGCGCCAGAACGTGGCGGGTGTCGTGATGGCGGCTCCGGGCCATTCTCCCGTCGGATCCTATCGCAACAATCCGTCGGTCAAGGAATCGATCGATCGGGCCGCCCAGCTCGTGCAGTCCGGGCAGGGCAACCAGTCCTACTCGGGTCTCGACGACAACCAGGGCAGCAGCATCCGGATGTCGACCACGGCTGGCGTCTATGCCGCCTGGATGAGCCCGCGCGGTCAGGCGAGCATGCACGCCCAGGCGCCGCTGCTGCCCGCGAACATTCCTGTAATGGTGATCGTCGGCACGAAGGACCCGGGCTACGGTTACATAGAGACCTATGTCTACAAGCCGGCCGCCAAGAACCCTTACAGCAAGTACTTGGTGATCGATGGCGGCGACCATCGCAACACCGACCAGGCGGCCTCCCAACGCATCGTCGACTGGGTCAAGGGCCTGCCATGAACACGCGCCATGTCTTCGTCGCTCTCTCAGTCATCGTCGCATCAGCCGCGCCCGCGCACGCCGATGCGCCCGTGGCGCTGGTCGAGGATGTTACCGGCAAGCCGGTCGGCATCGAGTTCATGGACTATGTCGAACCCGGGAAGATCATCGCGCTGGGGCCGCAGGACGCGATCGTGCTGGGCTACATCAAGTCGTGCTGGCGCGAGACCATCAAGGGCGGAACGGTCACGGTCGGTGCCGAACGGAGCGATGTGAAGGGCGGTGCGGTCGAGCGCGCCAAGGTGGCGTGCGACGGCGGCAAGATGGAGCTGGCCGCCGAGCAGTCCAAGCAAAGCGCCTCGATGGTGTTCCGCGATGCCGGCAAGGCCAAGACCCTGCCCAAGCCGCAATTCGTTCTTTATGGCCGCTCGCCCGTGGTCGAGCTCAAGGGCGGCGGAACGCTCACCCTCGAGCGACTTGATTCGCCCGGCGAGAAGGTCGAGATCGTGATCGCGCCCGCCGACCTGGTCCACGGTGCCTTCTACGATCTGGCGGGCCGTAGCGTGCTGACCGCAGGCGGCCTTTACCGCGCCAAGGTCGGCAACCAGCAAATCGTCTTCCAGGTCGATCCGGCGGCCGCCGAAGGCAAGGCGCCGCTGGCCGGCCGGCTGTTGCGCTTTCCGACCTGACGGTTCGCGCATGACGGCCGCCCGGCGCCGGCAGCTCCTGGTCGGCCTCGTGCTGGCGCTCGTTGTGGGCATTGGCTTTGCGGCGCCGCCGTTCGGCCTACTGCGCGGCCTCTCGCTCGACCTTCTCACTGCCTTGCGGTGGCACGCCTTTGGCAATCCGCAGCAACCGGACGCCTCGCCGGTGGTCGTCGTCGCAATCGACGAGGCAACCTACCGTACGCCGCCCTTCGAAGGCACGCCCAATGTCACCTGGACGCGCGAGATCGGCCGCGTGCTGGGCGACGTCGTCGAGGGCGGCGCCCTGGTCGTGGGCTTCGATATCGTCTTTCCCGTGTCGATCGAACAATCGCGCATGCCGTTCGGCGAGGACACACTGGGGTCGCGCGTGCGCGGCTTCGATCGCGACTGGCTGCGCGCCCTGGCCGCTGCCGCGCGCGACGGCAAGCTGGTGCTGGGCCAAGTCCAGCATCGCGACCAGCCGATCCAACCCTCGCCCGGCCAACGCGCCGCCGTCGGCCATCACAAGAATATCCGCGCGCTCAATGCCTACAGCGATTCCGACGACGTGATCCGCCGCCTGCCGCTGTCCTTCACGACCGACGGTGCGCGCGTGCCGGCGATGGCGGTCGAACTGGCGGCGCGGGCGCTCGGCCGCCAGCCCGAATGGACTTCTGACGGCACGCTGGTGCTCGCGGGTCATGTCGTTCCGGCGCCTGTGCCCAATACGCTGACGCTGAACTTCGCCGGCGGGGCCGATGCCATCCCGACCTATTCCCTGGCCGATCTGCGCGCCTGCGCCGACAAGGGTGACAAGGAATTCTTCCGCCGCCAGTTCACCGGCAAGGTCGTGCTGTTCGGAACGCTGCTCGACGTCGAAGACCGCAAGCTCACCTCGCAGCGCTTTGCCACGGGGCTGGAAGGCGCGCACGCGCCGCGTTGTACGGCGGGTACGCTGCCTGGCGCAGCGCCCGCCCGCCAGACCATCGCTGGCGTCTATGTCCACGCGACTGCCGTCGCGAACCTGTTGCGCCGCGACACGCTCGACGAATGGAGCACGCCGGCCATCGCAGCTTCCAGCATCGGCCTATCGGCCCTCACGGTGCTGGTGGCTTTTGCCATGACGCCGGCTCGCGCTCTGGTGGCGTGGGCGGCGATCTCGTTAGCTTGGATCGCCGTCGCCGTCGCAGCCTTTCGCGGCGGCGTCGTGCTGCCGCTCCTGCAGCCCATCGCGGCCTCCCTGGTCGCGCTGGCGCTGGGCATCGGCTATCGCTTCATGGTTTCGGACCGCGACAAGCGCCTGCTGCGCCAGAGCTTCGCGCTCTATCTCGCGCCCGCCGTCATCGACCGCATGCTGGCCTCGAGGCGGCCTCCGCAACTCGGCGGCGAGGCGCGAATCGTCACCATCTATTTCTCCGACGTCGCCGGCTTCTCGGCGCTCAGCGAACGCCTGCAGCCGGCGGAGATCGTATCGGTGATGAACGAATACCTGTCGGCCATGAGCGACATCATCGAAAGCGAGGGTGGCTTCGTCGACAAGTACATCGGCGACGCCATCGTCGCGGTGTTCGGCGCGCCGGCGGACGATGCCGGCCACGCCGCCGGCGCAGTCCGCGCGGCGCTGCGCTGCCAGCAGAAACTTGCGGAGATGAATAGGGGGCCGTTCGCGGCACGACCGCTGAGGCAGCGTATCGGCCTGAACTCGGGTGAGGTGCTAGTCGGCAACATCGGCTCGCACCGGCGATTCAACTATACGGTGATGGGCGATGCGGTGAACCTCGCCTCGCGGCTGGAGGGCGCCAACAAGTATTTCGGTACCGCCGTCATGGCGTCCGAGGCTACCGTGGCGCTGGCCGGGTCGGGCTTTGCCTGGCGCGAGCTCGACCAGATCAAGG
>DATGZZ010000062.1:0-7907 GCA_035296945.1 Reyranella sp. | reverse complement strand
CGGACCCATCATGCCTCCTGCAACACGCAACTCCGGTGCGCGCGAATGCGATGAGATGGAACCGCATGCGGTTCCATCTCATCGCATTCCGCTCTAGACTAGTGCAGCCGGCGGACGTGCGGAGCGCCTTCGCACGGCACGTAGCGCACGCCGCCCTTCATGATGAAGGCGAAGCGCTGCTTGTCCTGCAGCACGCGTATGTCCGTCAGCGGATTGCCGTCGACCAGCAGCAGGTCGGCGAGATGGCCCTGCTTGACCAGACCGAGCTCGTGGCCGCGCCTCATGACCTGGCCGCCGGTGCGCGTCGCCGCCTGCAGCGCCTCGCTGGGGCTGAAGCCGAAATGCGTCACGAAGTGCTCGAGGTCACGGGCGTTGGTGCCTTGCGGGTTGGCGGCGAACCCGTAGTCGCCGCCGACCACGACGCGGATGCCGCGCTTGCGCATCTCGTGATGGACGCGGCAGGTCGCCTCGAACTGCGGCGTCATCCGCTCGAGCCAGCGCCGGCCCTCCGCCGTGTTGTCGCCGCGCAGGCTCTCGAGCCGCGAGACCGTGAGCCCGATGGCGGGACCGGTGAAGATGCGGTCCTTGGCCGCCTCCAGCAGATCGAGCGCCTCCTCGTCGGCGTAGTCGCAGTGATAGATCACGTCGACGCCATGGCGCAGCGCACGCTTGACCGAGTCCGAGGCGCGGCAATGGGCGGCGGCGCGCCGGCCCGCCGTGTGGGCGGCCTCGACGCCGGCTGCGACCTCGGCGTCGGTCATCATCGCGGCGACCGCGGGTGCTGAGTCGGTGCCGAGCTCGCCGGAGATGTTGAGCTTGATCATGTCGACGCCCTCGCGCAGGCAGAGCCGCGCCATGCGCCGCACCTCGTCGGGGCCGTCGACGGCGACGCCGAAACTGTCCTGGTGCAGGTGCAGGCGGCGGCCGTCGCCCAGGCCGCCGGTGACGGTGAGCTCGGGGCTGGCGGCGAGCAGCCGCGGGCCATCGATCACGCCCTTGTCGATGGCGTCACGGACCGCGACGTCGAGGCGGATCTTGGCCGCCGCCGCCGAGCAGGCGCTGGTGAAGCCCGCGCCGAAAAGTTTTCGCGCGGCGTCCATGGTGAGCAGCGCATGGTCCTCCGGCGGCAGCTCGCCCAGGTAGGTGCCGCGCGGCGTGTCGACGAAGGACAGATGGGCGTGGCCTTCGACCATGCCCGGCATGAGGAATTTGCCGGCCGCATCCAGGCGCTCGGCGCCGTCGGATGAGACATTTTCGGCTTGCGGAGCGACAGCGGCGATGCGCTCGCCGTCGATCAGCACCTTGCCGGCAAAAGGCTTGGCGCCGGTGCCGTCCCACACCATCGCCCCGTCGATCAAAAGGCGCATTGTTTCCTCCGCCCGGAAGTGGTTTGTTCCGCCCCCTTAAGGGGAGTGTGAGCTTAGTAGCTTAGTGGAGGAAGCTTTGATTAATCGACGCCAATTCATCGCCGCCGGCAGCGCGGCGGGTGCGCTGGGCCTGGCGGGTGCCTGGCCGGGCGCGGCCCAGGCGCAGGCCCAATTCTCGATCGCGACCGGAACGACAGGGGGTGTCTACTATCCGCTGGGTGGCGCGATGGCCAACCTGCTCAGCAAGAAGGTGCCGGGCTGGGCCGTCACCGCCGAGGCCACCGCGGGGTCGGTCGCCAACATGCACATGATCCGCGACGGCAAGGTGCAGATGGCGCTGACCCAGTGCGACACCGCCTACGACGCGATCAAGGGCCTCGACAAGTTCAAGGACAAGCCGGTCGAATCGCGCACGCTCTGCGTCATCTATCCCAACCTGGTGCACTTCGTGACCATGGACGGCACCGGCATCAACAAGCTCTCCGACATCAAGGGCAAGCGCATCTCGACCGCCTCGCCGGTCAGCGGTTCGGAGGTGATGGCGCTGCGCATCATGGACGAGCTCGGCCTCAAGGTGAGCGACATCAAGCGCGAACGCCTGGCGCCGGCCGAGAGCACCAACGCCATGAAGGACGGCAAGCTCGACGGCTATTTCTTCAACGGCGGCCCGCCGGTCGCGGCGATCACCGACCTGGCGGCGTCGCAGGGCGTCAAGATCAAGCTGATCCCCAACGCCGACCTGGTGCCGGACCTGAACAAGAAGTACGGCCCGGTGTTCGCCAAGAGCCAGATCAACCCCAAGGCCTATCCCAACCAGGACGCGGCCGTGCCGGTGATCGCCATCTGGAACATCCTGGTGGTGGCGGCCGCGATGAAGGACGACCAGGCCCACGCGATCATCAAGACGCTGTGGGATGCCCAGGCCGACTTGGTAGCCACCCATAAGGCTGCGATCGACATGACGCCGGAGAACCAGAAGGAGGCCAACTCCTCGGTGCCCTTCCATCCCGGCGCGCTGAAGTTCTTCGCCGAGAAGGGCATCAAGCTGTCGTAATCGCGGACCGTACGGGTCGGGGGCTCCCTGCCGGGAGCCCCTTTTCGCTTTTGGGAATGCAGTCGATGACGGTGCAGAACGAGCTCCTGAGTGACGAGGAGCATCGCAAGATCGAGGAACTGGTCGAGCAGGAGGAGGGCGGCGTCCATCGCTTCGCCAGCTGGTGGGGCACCTTCCTCACCGCCATCGCCGTCGCCATGACGCTGTTCCACCTCTATGCCGCCGCCAGCACCGTCGACCAGCAGTCGCTGCGCGAGATCCACGTCGCCTTCGCGCTGTCCCTGGTGTTCCTGCTCTTTCCCATGATGAAGAGCTGGCGCAACCGCATCGCGCCCTGGGACATCGCAGCCGCTGCCCTGTCGGTCGGGGTTATCTGGTACATGATGACGGGCGGCACTTGGACGAGCCGCGAGGCGGCCGATGACTTTCTCGACCGCTATGTCTCGCCCACGCACATGGACGTTGCGGTCGGCGCCGTCCTCATCCTGCTGGTGCTCGAGGCGACGCGCCGAGCCACCGGCTGGATCATGCCGATCCTGTCGATGATGTTCTTCGCCTACGGCCTGTGGGGCAACTACCTGCCGGCGCCGTGGACGCACAAGGGCTATCCGATCGTCGACCTGATCGCCGAGCTCTACATGACGCTGAACGGCATCTTCGGCTCGGCGATCGACGTGTCGGCCACGCTGATCATCCTGTTCACCATCTTCGGCGCCATCCTGCAGGCCTCGGGGGCGGGCCGCTTCTTCATCGACTTCTCCCTGCTTGCCATGAAGGGCCAGCCCAATGCGGCAGGCCGCGCCGTCGTGCTGTCGTCGTTCCTGCTGGGCGGGCCGTCGGGCTCGGGCGTCGCCACCACCGTCACCATCGGCACCGTGGCCTGGCCGATCATGCGCCAGGCGGGCTACGGCAAGACCGCGGCCGGCGGCCTGCTGGCCGCGGGCGGTCTGGGCGCCATCCTGTCGCCGCCGGTTCTGGGGGCCGCGGCCTTCCTGATCGCCGAGTACCTCAAGATGTCGTACCTCGACATCGTGCGCATGGCGATCGTGCCGACGTGCCTCTACTACTTCGGCCTGTTGGTCATGACCGAGATCGATTCGCGCAAGTACCGGCTGCGCGCCGTCGATCCGCACGTCGACATCGGCATGCGCCAGCTCCTGACGCGCTACGGCTTCCACTTCTCCTCGCTGATCTCCGTCGTCGTGCTGATGGTCTGGGGCTATTCGGCGACCTATGCGGTGTTCTGGTCGATCCTGCTCGCCATCCTGGTGAGCTACCTGCGCGCCGACACCGCGCTTTGGCCCGGCCGGCTGTTCCGCGCCCTGGCCGACGGCTCGATCCAGGCGCTGGGCGTGGCGGCGACCTGCGCCTGCGCCGGCATCATCGTCGGCGTCATCACCAAGACCGGGCTGGCGCTGAAATTCTCCTCGATCGTCATCGATCTCGCCGGCGGCTCGCTGTTCTGGACCGCGCTCTACACCGCGCTGATCGTCTGGGTCGTCGGACTCGCCGTGCCGGTGACGGCCTCCTACATCATGTGCGCGGTGATCGCGGCCCCGGCGCTGATCAAGCTCGGCGTGCCGGACTATGCGGCGCACATGTTCATCTTCTACTACGCGGTGCTCTCGGAAGTGTCGCCGCCCACGGCATTGTCACCCTTCGCCGCCGCGACCCTGACCCGCGCCGATCCCTACGTCACGACCCTGCAGAGCTGGAAATACGCGCTGCCGGCCTTCCTCGTGCCCTTCATCTTCGTGCTCGATCCGATCGGCAGCGGCCTCCTGCTGGAAGTGCCCAAGGGCATGAGCTGGGGCTGGGTGCCGTGGGTGACGCTGGGCGCCGCGGGCGGCATCCTGGCGCTGGCAATCGCCGCCCAAGGCCATCTGTGGCGGCCGTTGGGTGTACCCCAGCGCATCGCCTGCGTGGTCGCCGGCATCTCGCTCACCTTCCCCGACATCGTCGACGACTGGGTCGGCGGCATGGTGGCAGCCCGCGCCTTGGGCCTGCTTATCCTTGCCGGCGTGATCGCCTACGAGTTCACGCAGTCGAAGCCTCTCAGGCCTTCGCCGCACGGAGCGCGCGGTCAGACTCGATAGCCCGCCCGTTGGCCCAACGGGTCGCTTCGACAAAGTCGCCGCGCAGGATCTTCAGCGCCACGCGCTCGATCTCGATCTCGCGCGAGGTCCGGATGCCGAGCCGGCGCAGCAGCGGAATGGGTGGGCACCAGCCTTGCACCGCGTGCTGGAACAAAAACGTCGTGACCAGGGCCGGCAGGATGAGCCACCGCCGATCGAGGCGCGCTCCGAGGGCCACGCCGGCCAGGGCAACCAGCGCTGCATTGGTCTCGAGCACGCGCTCGATATCCCATTCACGATCGAGCTCGCGCAATCGCCGCTCGATGGCCAGCGGGTGTCGGGCGAGCCTGCGGATGCGTTCGCCCGTGGCGGCCTCTATGCGGCGGTTGATGGCTTCGTCGGTGTTGCGTTGCACGCGGTTGATCGTGGTCACCATGTGGCACCTCGCAGGAAAGCGATGGCTGGCAACGGGCGAAAATTGGCATCGTTGCAGCTGGGCCACGGTTCCCCGGTTCGGCAAAGATCACGGACGTCTTTTCGGCAACCTGCCGCGACGCCGCTCCGTTGGCTCGGCAAGGCAGCAGAAGGAGCTGAGCCATGAAATACATTTCGCTGATTGCGGTCGCCGCCAGCGTGCTGGTGGTGGGCTGCACTGTCGCCACGTCGGAACGCGTGGTCGAGAGGCGCGCGCCGGCGGTTTCGGAGCGCACCGTGGTCTACACCGATCCGGCGCCGACGACGACGACGGTCTACACTCGCTAGCGAGCGATACCAGGTGTTGCCGGGGCGCGTACAACCGCGCTCCGGCAATACTTTTGTCGGTAGGGTGGCTGGTGCTGCCGGACAGGATTGAACTGTCGACCTCTCCCTTACCAAGGGAGTGCTCTACCACTGAGCTACGGCAGCGCCCGGAGGCCGCAGGCCTCGGAGGGGCGGGGTATGCCATAGCACCGGAACCGGTTCAACCGTTGCCGCCCGCCGAAACGGGCGTTCCGCGCCAGCTTGCGGCGGGACGCCGCGTCTGCCTACGATTCGGCCGCGCAGGCAGGAGGAAACAAGATGGACTGGCGTCCGATTTCGGCCGATTCGCACATCACCGAGCCGCCGAACTGCTATGTCGACCATATCGACCCGGCGTGGCGGGAGAGGGCGCCGCATGTCGTCCACAAGGAAGGGATGGGCGATATCTACGTCGTCGAGGGCATGAAGACACCGGTGCCGATGGGCCTGATCGCCGCGGCCGGCATCGACCCCAAGGACATCCGCATCGGCGGCGCCAGGTTCGACGATCTGCATCGCGGCGGCTGGGATCCGACCGAGCGGCTCGCCGACCAGGACAAGGACGGCGTTGCCGCCGAGGTGATCTATCCCAGCGTCGGCATGCTGCTCTGCAATCATCCCGACTCCGACTACAAGAAGGCGTGCTTCGACGCCTACAATCGCTGGCTGCAGACCTACGTCTCGCACGATCCGGAGCGCCTGATCGGCATGGGCCAGACCTGCATCCGAACGATCAAGGAAGGCATCGAGGATCTCGAGGGCATCAAGGCGATGGGTTTTCGCGGCGTCATGATGCCGGGCAATCCCGGCGAGAAGGACTACGACGATCCCGCGTTCGACCCGTTCTGGGAGGCGGCCGTTGCGCTGGAGCTGCCGCTCAGCTTCCACATCCTGACGTCGAGCGGCGACAACACCATGATCAAGCCGCGCGGGCCGAAGATTAACAGCTTCCTGTCGATCATTCGCGGCTGCCAGGACATCATGGGCATGTTGGTCTATTCAGGCGTGTTCGAACGGCATCCCAGGCTGCGCGTCGTCTGTGTCGAAGCCGACGCAGGCTGGGCGCCGCATTTCATGTATCGCATGGACCACGCCTACAAGCGCCATCGCTACTGGATGAAGGGCAAGGAGTTGCAGCGCCTGCCGTCGGAGTATTTCCGCGAGCACATCGCACTCACCTTCCAGGACGACTGGACGGCCTTCCAGTTCGCCGACCAGCTCGATCCGCATCAACTGATGTGGGCAAGCGACTTCCCACACAGTGATTCGACTTGGCCGCACAGCCAGGACGTGATCGCCGAGCAGACCGCCCATCTCAGCCCTGAGCTGAAGAAGCGCATCCTGCGGGACAACGTGGCGGAGCTCTACAAGCTCGTTGCCTGAACCGGCACTGCAAATAGTGGCCCGCGCACATTCTGCACGGCGCGGGAACCCGGGCAGGATTGTGGCGTTTTCCTCCGAACGCGCCCTCTGGTGCGCGGTCCGAAAGGGAGCTCCGCCCTTCCGAAGCCTCCGCTTTGAGGGAACAAAATCATGCTCAGGAAACTGTTGGTTGTCCTTGCGACGACGCTGCTCGTGGCCGCCTGCGCCTCGGAGCCGCCGCCACCGCCGCCGCCCCCGCCGCCCGCCGCGGCGCCGCCATCGTTCATGGTCTTCTTCGACTGGGATCGCTCGAACCTGTCGCAGCAGGCGGTCCAGACCGTCGGGCAGGCAGCCGCCGCGTTCAAGTCGCGTGGCAGTGCGCGCATCACGGCAACCGGCCACACCGACACCTCCGGTCCCGAGAGCTACAACATGGCGCTGTCGTTGCGCCGCGCCAATTCGGTGAAGGCCGAGCTGGTCCGCCAGGGCGTGCCGGCCGATGCCGTTGCCGTGGTCGGGCGAGGCGAGGCCAATCCGCTGGTGGCGACCGGCGATGGCGTGCGCGAGCCGCAGAACCGGCGCGTCGAGATCGTGATCGACGGCGGGGCGATGGTGTCGACCACCACCGTCTTCTCGGATCCCCGCAGCTACTGCAAAGCCCTGAGCGACAAGTGGCGCCAGTTCCGCACCTCCCAGCTCGATACGCCTGAAGCCGCAGCGATCGCCAAGTGCGAGGCCGGCGACTACCAAGCGGGCATCCCGGTGCTCGAGAACGCCCTGATCGCCAACAAGATCCCGCTTCCGGCGCCTGGCTACCGCTGGCCCGGCCGGCCCATCGGACCGAGCTGAGCGATCGTCTCTTGGACTCCCGGAAAAGGCGGCCCGCAGGGGCCGCCTTTTTCATGACGTCGCACAGAGCTCTTCGAGACGGTCGATGAATGGCTTTTGAGCGGCATTGATCTTCTGCCGTGCCTCGTCCGGCGAGAACCATGCCGCGCGATCGACTTCGGCAAAGGATTGCCGCCGACCGCTGCGCGGCGGCCATTCGATCTCAAAGCTGTTGCCCGAGATACGTTCGACATCGAGGTCGCCCTCGAGCGCGAAGCCGTCGACCTGCTTGCCGCCGCGTTGGCGAATGCGCCCGAGCGGGACCACAGCGCCGGACGGCGTGACGCCCAGCTCCTCGGCGAACTCGCGTCGCGCCGTCGTCTCCGCATCCTCGCCGGTATCGCGTTCACCTTTGGGTATTGTCCAGGCGCCGTCGTCCTT
>DATGZZ010000061.1:0-8644 GCA_035296945.1 Reyranella sp. | reverse complement strand
CGACGCGCGAGGTCTGCAGGGCATGATAGCCCTTGAACCACAACAGCGGATCGAGGTGCGAGGTGCAGGCCGGATCGCGATCGGCAACGGCCACGATGTCGAGACGCGCTGCCAGCCCGATGGCGGGGTCGGCGGTCAGCGCCTCGTCGAAGATCTGGCGGATCAGGGCTGCGGGCACCTCGGTGGTGCCGGCCAGCCGGGCCAGATGATAGCTCAGCGCATTCTCGAACCTGGGCTGGCTGAGGATGGTGGCATGCAGGGTTCCGGCCAGCACCGGTTCGGCCGCGGCAGCCGTCTGCGCGGCCTCGCGGATCTTGGTCCAAACCGGGTCCACCGAGCGGGGTTCCGCTGCGTTCTTTGCGACGGCGCTGTCCATATGGCGTTCTCCTCCGGCCATGCCGCTTCAGAATCTCACGGCGGGCCGATCGATACGCCTCCCACCGGCCAGTTTACGTCGGCCGGCTGACAGGCGCAATTCACCGCAAAATCAACGAGCAGCCCGGGATTCGAGCTCGTCGATCAGAGGCTGCACCTTGCCGCCGTTCTGCTGGATGTAGGAATTGAAATCCGAACGTCTAGTCATGACCATGCTGACGCCCTCGATCTTGACGTCGGTGATGCGCAGCCCGGCCGGGAGCTGGCGGACCTCCCATTCGAGCTTGATGGGCTGGCCATTGGTCTGGTTGAGCCGGCTGTCGACGACGAAGACGCCGTTGGGCCGGGCCGTGGTCTTGCCGATGGCAAGCGTCTGGCCGGCATACTGGCCGAACCGCTCGCTGTAGGCCTTGGCCTCGGCGGTCTCGGTGGCCTTCAGGAAGCGGGCCTGCTGATCGGGCGTGACCTTGGCCCAATGGGTGCCCAGCGCCGTCTGCGCCATGTACGGCAGGTCGAACTTGGTCTGCAGGACCTGCTGGATCGCAGCCTGGCGCTGCGCTCCGGTCGTGGTCTTGATGATGTCGATGGCCTGGGCCGCGGTGGTGGAGACCAGCTCGGCCGCCGGGTCATTGGCAAAGGCGGGCGTCGCGGCGAGCGCGAGGGCAGCGCCGGCGGCGAGACGAAAAGCGAGGCGACGACAAGCGAGCAGCGGCAACGGTCGCTCCTTCGATGATTTGACGAATTGTTACCGCAGGTTTCTTAGCGCACCAGCGCGAGATTGTCGCGACGTCCCAGTTCGCCCTTGGTGTCGGTCTTGTCACGCTTCGCGCGAATAAGCTCGGCACGGTTCTGGGTGTAGGCCGAGCGCAGCGCGGCGTAGTAGTCGACGCTGTTCTTCTCGATGTCGTCCAGCGCGAACATGGTGCGCGAACGGTAGTCAATGGCGTTCAGGCCGGCGCGCGGGAGGCTGTAGTACCACCAGTCCCAGTTGAAGGCGATCGGCAGGATCTGGAACGGATCGATCGCGTAGTCGATCATCAGGCCCGTCGCATCGCGCGCGTTGGACGGCCCGGCAAGCGGCAGCACCAGGTAGAAGCCGCCGTTCTCGGGCTCCACGCCCTTGCCGGCCCATATGCCGATCGTCTGGCCGGCGTCCGTCTTGGTCCGCTCCATGCCGAACATAGCGGCGACATCGAACAGGCCGGCGAGGCCCAAAGTCGAGTTCACCAGGAAGCGCGCCATGGTCGTGCCCGCCCGGCTGGGATCGCCTTGGAAGACCTCGTTGATGGCCGTCACCGGCTCGCCGAGATTGTCCAGGAGGTTGCGCACGCTCTTCTGCGCCTTCTCAGGCACCCAGTCGCGATAGGTCACCGCGAGCGGGCGGATTGCCATGACGTCGACGGTGCGGTTGATCGCGAAAATGAAGCGGTTGGGCGTCTCGATCGGGTCCCAGACCTCCGAGGCGCCGGTGTCGTTCACCGCGCAGCCACCCAGCAGGGCGGCAGCCACGGCGGTTGCAGCGACCGAACGACGGACGCGGGTGGCTACCTTGAAAACGCTTGCAATCATCAACGCCAACCCTGGGTCCATCCCCGCAGGCACCGGCACGCCGGGCCAAAGACACGAAGTTCGAAAATGAGTGTTGCACACGCACGCTGCAGTTTGAAGTGAATAGGCAAGAGGCCGTGGCTTCGTTGTTTTGCGGCCACAAGGTTTCACCCCTCGACTCCCCTCTTGCATACATAAAGATATGCTTATATTCTTCAGTCCATGGATCACCTTCTCACCCTGCTGCGGGCCGCGGCCGAAGACACGCGGCTGCGCGTCCTGGCGCTGGCGGCGCGCGAGGACCTGACGGTAAGCGACTACGTGCATGTGCTGGGGCAGAGCCAGCCGCGCGTGTCGCGACATCTGAAACTGCTGGTCGAAGCGGGGCTGCTCGAGCGGTTCCGCGAAGCCCAGTTCACCCGCTTCCGCCTCGTGACGTCGGGCGACGATGCAGCCCTGGTGCGGGAGTTCGTGCGCCGGCTCGATCCCAAGCACGCCCGCATTGCCGCCGACCGGGCCCGCCTGGACGCCCTGCAGCAGCGCCGCCAGACGGCCGCGGTGCGCTTCTTCCGCGACAATGCCCAGCGCTGGGACGAACTGCGCGCGCTCCACGTCGCCGACCGCGAGATCGAGCGGGCGCTTGCCCATCACCTGCCGATCGGCGCGCGCCGCCTGCTCGACATCGGCACCGGCACCGGCCGGCTGCTCGAAGTGCTGGCGCCCAAGGTCGAGCAGGCCGTCGGCGTCGACCAGTCGCGCGAGATGCTGGCGCTCGCCCGCGCCAACCTCGCCAAGGCCGGCATCGACAATGCCGACATCCGCCAGGGCGACATGTACGCCCTGCCCTTCGAGGCCGACGGCTTCGACGTCGTCACCATCCACCATGTGCTGCACTATGCCGACGATCCGGCGGCGGCCCTTGCCGAGGCCGCGCGCGTCGTGCGCCCGGGCGGCGTCGTGCTGGTGGTCGATTTCTCGCCGCACGATCTGGTCGAGCTCAAGCGCGAGCACGCCCACGTCCATCTCGGCTTCGCCGACAACCAGGTGCAAGGCTGGCTGAAGAGCGCGGGGCTGAACCCGCTCGAACCGATCCACTTCCCCGGACGCCGGATCATGACCGGCATCTGGCGCGGCGAACGCGAGCTGCCGGCGCGCACTGCCGCACGTCATATCGCCCATCCCGTCCATGGAGTTTCGCGATGAGTCCCGATACCGGTCCCCTTGGCGGCCCCTACAGCGTCTCGAATGCCGAGTTTCCCGCGCGCGCGCCGCAGCGCCTGAAAGTGTCGTTCGAGTTCTCGCCGCCGAAGACCGAGGCCGCGGAGCGCACCCTGTGGGAGACTGTGACTCGTCTCACGCCACTCCAGCCGACCTTCTATTCGGTGACCTACGGCGCCGGCGGCTCGACACGCCAGCGCACGCACGAGACCGTCGCGCGCCTGAAGAAGGAGACCGGGGTCGATGCCGCGGCTCACCTCACCTGCGTCGGCGCCACTCAAGGCGAGATCGACGAGATCGCCCGCGCCTATTGGGATGCCGGCATCCGCCACATCGTGGCGTTGCGCGGTGACCCGCCGGGCGGCATGGGCGGCAAGTACAGCCCCCATCCCGGCGGCTACGCCAATGCCGCCGAGCTGATCGCCGGCCTGAAGAAGATCGGCCCGTTCCAGATCAGCGCCGCCTGCTATCCCGAGAAGCATCCCGATTCGGCGGACGCCAGAGCCGATCTGGAAAATCTCAAGCGCAAGGTCGATGCCGGCGCCGACCGCTGCATCACCCAGTTCTTCTTCGAAGCCGACGATTTCCTGCGCTTTCGCGACAGTGCCGCCGCCGCCGGCGTGAACGCGCCGATCGTGCCCGGCATCATGCCGGTCTCGAACTTCCAAGGCATCACCAAGATGGCTGGTCTGTGCGGCGCCAAGGTGCCGACGTGGCTCGCCAGCCTGTTCGACGGCCTGGACAACGATGTCGAAACCCGCCGCATGATTGCCGCCACCGTCGCGGGCGATCTGTGCCGGCGTCTGCGCGACGAAGGCGTCGACCAGTTCCATTTCTACACGCTGAACCGCGCCGACCTCACTTTCGCGATCTGCCATTTGCTGGGAGTACGTCCACAATGACCCTTCGACAAAGCTCAGGGCAGGCCCGCGCCGAAAAAGCCGAACTGCTGCGCGAGATCGGCAGCGAACGAATCCTGGTCAAGGACGGGCCCTACGGCTCGATGATCCAGAGCTATCGCCTGGACGAGGAAGGTTTTCGCGCCGGCCGCTCCTTCAACCACGACCAGAAGGGCAACAACGACCTGCTGAACCTGACGCGACCCGACGTCGTGGGCGAGATCTGCAAGGCCTACATCGACGCCGGCGCCGACATCCTGGCCACCAATACCTTCAACTCCAACGCCATCAGCTTGAGCGACTACGGCATTGCCGGCATGACACGCGAGATCAACCTCGCCGCGGCGAAGCTGACGCGTGCCTGCGCCGATGCGGCGACTGCTAAAAACCCCGACAAGCCGCGCTTTGTCGTCGGTGCTCTCGGCCCCACCAACAAGACGCTGTCGGTGTCGCCCAACGTCAACGATCCGGGCTACCGCGCCGTCTCCTTCGACGAAATGAAGGGCATCTATCGCGAGCAGATCGAGGGGCTCTTGGACGGCGGCGTCGACTTCATCCTGATCGAGACGGTGTTCGACACGCTGAACGCCAAGGCAGCCCTGGTGGCCGCCGACGAAGCGGCCGAGGCGCGTGGCGAGGAATTGCCGGTGATGGTGTCGATGACCCTGACCGACCTCGCCGGCCGCAACCTGTCGGGCCAGACCGTCGAGGCCTTCTGGCATTCGGTGCGGCATGCCAAGCCGCTGACCATGGGGCTGAACTGCAGCTTCGGCGCCACCGAGCTGCATCCTTATGTGAATGCGCTCAACCCGCAGGTCGAGGGCATGCTCTGCGTCTATCCCAATGCCGGGCTGCCCAACGAGCTCGGCGCCTACGACGAGCCGCCCGAGATGACGGCCAAGCTGGTCAAGGGCTGGGCCGAGAACGGCTGGCTGAACGTGGTCGGCGGCTGCTGCGGCACGACGCCGGCGCACATCAAGGCGATCGCCGAGGCGGTCAAGGACGTGAAGCCGCGCCAGTGGCATGCCCTGCCGCCGGCGCTGCGGCTCTCCGGCATGGAGGCGGCGAGTTTCTTCTGATGTCAGACGTAGAAAACAGCGTACAGCGCGCCACCTTCATCAATATCGGTGAGCGCACCAATGTCACCGGGTCAGCCCGCTTCAAGAAGCTGGTCCTCGATGGCGACTACACGGCCGCCGTCGAGGTCGCGCGCCAGCAGGTCGAGAGCGGCGCGCAGATCATCGACGTCAACATGGACGAGGGCCTGTTGGACGCCGAGTTGGCGATGGACACGTTCCTGAAGCTGATCGCGTCGGAACCCGACATCGCCCGCGTGCCGATCATGATCGACAGCTCCAAGTGGAGCGTGATCGAGGCCGGGCTGAAGTGCGTCGCCGGCAAGCCGATCGTGAACTCGATCTCCATGAAGGAGGGCGTCGAGCCGTTCATCGAGCACGCCCGCAAGGTGCGGCGCTACGGGGCGGCCGTCGTGGTCATGGCGTTCGACGAGAAGGGCCAGGCCGACACCAAGCAGCGCAAGGTCGAGATCTGCGCCAAGGCCTACGAAATCCTGGTGAACCAGGTCGGGTTCCCGGCCGAGGACATCATCTTCGATCCCAACATCTTCGCCGTCGCCACCGGCATCGAGGAGCACAACAACTACGGCGTCGACTTCATCGAGGCGACGCGCGAGATCAAGCAGCGCTGCCCCAACGTCAAGATCTCGGGCGGTGTCTCAAACCTCTCCTTCGCCTTCCGCGGCAACGAGCCGGTGCGCAAGGCCATGCACTCGGTGTTCCTCTATCACGCCATCCAGGCGGGCATGGACATGGGTATCGTCAATGCCGGCCAGCTCGAGGTCTATGACCAGATCCCGCAGGAGCTGCGCGACGCCTGCGAAGACGTGATCCTCAATCGCAATCCCGAGGCCACCGAGCGGCTGCTCGAGCTCGCGCCCAAGTACAAGGGCACCGGCGAGGTCGCCGAGACCCAGGACGCCGAATGGCGCAGCTGGCCGGTCGAGAAGCGGCTGGAGCATGCCCTGGTCAAGGGCATGGACCAGTTCGTCGTCGAGGATACCGAGGAAGCGCGCCAGCAGATCGCGCGGCCGATCGAGGTCATCGAAGGGCCGCTGATGGCCGGCATGAACGTGGTCGGCGATCTCTTCGGCGCGGGCAAGATGTTCCTGCCGCAGGTGGTCAAGAGCGCGCGCGTCATGAAGAAGGCGGTCGCCCACCTGCTGCCTTACATCGAGGCCGAGAAGACCGCGACATCGCGGCCCAAGGGCAAGATCGTCATGGCGACGGTCAAAGGCGACGTCCACGACATCGGCAAGAACATCGTGGGCGTGGTCCTGCAGTGCAACAACTTCGAGGTCATCGACCTCGGCGTCATGGTGCCGTTCCAGGAGATCCTGAAGTCGGCCAACGACAATCGCGCCGACATGATCGGCCTTTCGGGCCTGATCACGCCGTCGCTCGACGAGATGGTGACGGTCGCCGAGGAGATGACGCGGCAAGGCTTCAAGCTGCCGTTGCTGATCGGCGGCGCCACCACGTCGAAGGTGCACACCGCGCTCAGGATCGCGCCGCGCTACAACGGAACGACAGTGCACGTGCTCGACGCCTCGCGTGCGGTCGGCGTCTGCACGGCGCTGGTTTCCGAATCGGGCGCCCAGGCGCGCGACTTCGCGGCCAAGGTCGCGGCCGAGTACGAAGCCATCCGCGTCGAGCGCGGCGACGGCAAGAAGGAAAAGGTCGTGACGCTCGAGATGGCGCGCGCCAACGCCTACCCCATCGACTGGTCGGCCTACACGCCGCCCAAGCCTGCCGTCTCGGGCACGCGCGTCTTCGCCGAGTATCCCCTGCACGAGCTGGTCGAGCGCATCGACTGGACGCCGTTCTTCCGCGCCTGGGAGCTGGCCGGCAACTATCCCGCCCTCCTCGAGGACAAGGTGGTGGGCGAGAGCGCGCGCAAGCTCTTCGCCGACGCGCGCAAGATGCTCGACCATATCGTGCGCGAGAAGTGGCTGACCGCCAAAGGCGTGGTGAGCTTCTGGCCGTGCCGGCGCGACGGCGACGACGTCGTGCTGTTCGAGGACGACACGCGAGCCAAGGAGATCTCGCGCCTCTATTTCCTGCGCCAGCAGGTCGAGAAGCGCTCGGGCCGCGCCAACATGTGCCTGGCCGACTTCATCTCGCCCGAGGCCGACTGGATCGGCGGCTTTGCCGTCACGACGGGTCACGGCATCGAGCAGCACCTGGCGCGCTTCAAGGCCGACCACGACGACTATTCCGACATCATGCTGAAGGCGCTGGCCGACCGCCTGGCCGAGGCCTTCGCCGAACGCCTGCACGAGCGCGTGCGCAAGACCCTGTGGGGCTACGCGCCGGACGAGGCGCTCTCCAACGAGGAGCTGGTGCGCGAGAAGTATCGCGGCATCCGCCCGGCGCCGGGCTATCCCGCCTGCCCCGACCACAGCCAGAAGCCCGAGCTGTTCCGGCTGCTCAATGCCGGCCAGAATGCCGGCATCAGCCTGACCGAGAGCTTCGCCATGATGCCGACCTCGGCGGTGTCGGGTTACTACTTCGCCCATCCCGAGGCGGCGTATTTCGGCGTCGCCCGCATCGGCCACGACCAGGTCGAGGACTATGCCAAGCGGCGTGGCTGCACGATCGAACAGGCGGAGAAGTGGCTGAGGCCGAACATCGGATATTAGAAGACCTCATGCTGAGGAGCGCGCGAAGCGTGCGTCTCGAAGCATGGGCCACGCGCACCGTGTCCGTAGCCCACCCTTCGAGACGCGGCCCTGCGGGCCGCTCCTCAGGGTGAGGTTTTTGGTGTCATGCTGAGCTACGCCCTCGTCCTGGCCGTCGGCTTCATCGCCGGCACGGTGAGCGGCATCGTCGGCACCGGCGCCACCGTCATCCTGCTGCCCGTGCTGGTCATCGTCTTCGGGCCGCGCGAGGCGGTGCCGATCATGGCGATCGTCGCGCTGATGTCGAACTTCGCCAAGATCACCTCATGGTGGCGCGAGATCGACTGGAAGGCGGTCGGCGCCTACGCGTTGGGCGGCGTTCCGGCGGCGGCGCTGGGCGCGCGTACCCTGCTCATCCTGCCGGAGAACACCGTCGAGGTCGCGCTGGGCCTGTTCTTCCTCGCCATGGTTCCCGGACGCCGTTGGCTGGCGTCGCGCAACTTGACGATCGGCCTGGGCGGGCTGGTGATCGCCGGCGCCATCATCGGCTTCCTCACCGGCATCGTCGTCTCCACCGGTCCGCTCAGCGTGCCGACCTTTGCCGCCTACGGGCTGGTCAAGGGGGCGTTCATCGCTACCGAAGCCGCAGGCTCGCTTGCCCTCTACATCAGCAAGGCGCTGACCTTCCGCCAGTTCGGCGCACTGCCAGGCGACATCGTCATCAAGGGCCTGATCTCCGGCTCCTCGGTCATGGCCGGCACCTACCTCGCCCGCCTGATCGTCCAGCGGCTGAGCGTGGCGGCTTTCCAGTACATGCTGGATATCGTGATGGTGATTTCGGGCCTGGCCCTTTTGTGGCAGGCGCTACGCTGAAGTCATTGACGGTCGTGTAGCCACTGATGTATCT
>DATGZZ010000060.1:0-12114 GCA_035296945.1 Reyranella sp. | reverse complement strand
CGTCGGACGAGCTCGCCGACGACGACTGGATCGCCGCCGTGTCGAACATGGGGGCACCGCTGGTCGGACAGGAGCGGCTGACCGACAGCCGCACCATCGCCCGCGCCGTGGCCCTGATGGAGGAGCACACCGGCCACAGGTTCCGCGGGATCATGTCGCTCGAGATCGGCGGCGGCAATTCCATCCAGCCGCTGATGGCGGCGGCGCACCTCAAGCGCCCCGTCATCGATTGCGACATGATGGGCCGCGCCTATCCCGAGGCGCAGATGACCTCCGTCGCGGTCGGCGACCTGAAGCCCTGTCCGCTCACCTCCGTCGACGTGCGCGGCCTGGAATCGGTCGTCGGCAGCGTGCCGACCTGGAAGTGGATGGAGCGCGTCAGCCGCAAGATCTGTGTCGAGTACGGCTCGATCGCCTCGACCTGCAAGGCGCCGCGCACCGGCGCCGAGGTCAAGAAGTGGGGTATCCACGGCACCACCACCAAGGCGATCGCCATCGGCCACGCCGTGCGCGAAGCCCAGCGCAGGCACGAGGATCCGATCGCGGCCATCCTCAGCGTCGAGCCCGGCAAGGTCCTCTACCGGGGCAAGGTGGCCGACGTCGAACGCCGCGCGACCGAAGGTTTTTTGCGCGGCAGAACCCGCTTGGACGGCATGGACGAGCACAAGGGTGCCACCTTGGAGATCAACTTCCAGAACGAATGGATCGTGGCCTGGCTCGACGGCAAGCCGATCGCCATGTCGCCCGACCTGATCTGCGTGCTCGATTCGGTGTCGGGCGAGGCGGTGGGCACCGAGACCATCCGCTACGGCCAGCGCGTCACCGTCATCGCCCTGCCGCCGCCCAAGGTCTTCCTTTCCGACAAGGGCCTGGCCCACGTCGGCCCGCGCGCCTTCGGCTACGACATCGACTTCAAGAGCGTGTTCGCGTGAGGATGCCCCCTTGAGTTTGCGCGAACTCTCGCTCGATGACATCGAGGCGCTGGCGGTCGGCGCCTGGGTGCTGGGTACGGGCGGCGGCGGCAATCCCTACCTGCCGCTCCTCAACATGCGGGCGCTCTATCGCGACGGCCATCGCGTGCAGCTCATGGATGCCGCCGACCTCGCCGACGACGACTGGGTCGGCACGGTCGCCAACATGGGCGCCCCGCTGGTCGGCCAGGAGCGGCTGACCGACAGCCTCACGCTGGCACGCGCCGTGTCGTTGATGGAACGCCACATCGGCCGGCGCTTCGCGGCCCTGATGAGCATGGAGATCGGCGGCGCAAACGGCGTGCGGCCGTTCATGGCGGCGGCGCACCTGAAGCTGCCGGTGGTCGATTCCGACACGATGGGCCGGGCGTACCCTGAGGCGCAGATGACGTCGGTCGCGGTCGGTGGGCTCGCACCCTATCCCCTGACGGCGGTCGACGTGCGCGGCTTCGAGAGCATCGTGCACAAGGTGCCGACCTGGAAATGGACCGAGCGTGTGGCCCGCAAGATCTGCGTCGAGTACGGCTCGGTCGCTGCCACCTGCCAGCCGCCGCGCACCGGCGCCGAGGTCAAGGAATGGGGCATCCACGGCACCACGACCAAGGCCATCGCCATCGGCCAGGCGGTGCGCGAGGCCCAGCGCAAGCACGATGATCCCGTCGCCGCCATCCTGTCGGTCGAGCCGGGCAAGCTTTTGTACAAGGGCAAGGTCTTGGATGTCGCGCGCCGCGCCACCGAGGGCTTTCTGCGCGGCGTGCTGCGGTTGGACGGGCTCGACGACTGGCGCGGCTCGGCCATGACCATCAATTTCCAGAACGAGTGGATCGTGGCGTTGCGGGACGAACGGCCGCTCGCCATGACGCCCGACTTGATCTGCGTGCTCGATTCGGTATCGGGCGAGGCAGTCGGCAGCGAGACCGTTCGTTACGGCCAGCGCGTTACGGTGATCGCCCTGCCACCGCCTGCCGTCTTCCTGTCGCCGCGCGGCCTGGACCATGTCGGTCCGCGCGCCTTCGGCTATGACATCGACTTCAGGAGCGTGTTCGACGCATGAGACGCATTGGCATTGACGTGGGCGGCACCAACACCGACGCCGTCCTGATCGAGGAAGGCAAGGTGGTGCGCGCCGTGAAGGCGCCGACCAGCGAGGACGTCACCACCGGCATCCTCGATTCGCTGAAAAGCCTGGGCTCGACCGGCGTGCTTTCAGGCAAGCGCATCGACGGCGTGATGATCGGCACCACGCATTTCATCAACGCCGTGGTCCAGCGCCGGCACCTCAGCAAGGTCGCGGCGATCAGGCTCGGCATGCCGGCCTCGGCGTCGCTGCCGCCGTTCTGCGATTGGCCGGAGGACCTGGCCGAGCTGGTGCGCGGCGGCGTGTGGATGGTGGAAGGCGGCCACGAATATGACGGCCGGCCGTTCATGCCGCTCGACGAGGCCGCCGTCATCAAGGCAGCGGGCGAGATGAAGGCCAAGGGCCTGAAGTCGGTCGCCATCTCCTCGATCTTCTCGCCGCTCGATCCCAGCCACGAGAAGCGCGCCGCCGAGCTGGTTGCGGCCCAACTGCCCGACGCCGTCATCACCTGCTCGTCCGACCTCGGCCGCATCGGCCTTCTGGAGCGCGAGAACGCCGGCCTGCTGAACGCGGCCCTGGCCGACCTGTCGCGCGACACCATCGCTGCCTTCGAGAAGGCGATCGCCGATTCCGGCATCGCAGCCCCGCTGTTCATTACCCAGAACGACGGCACGGTGGCCGAGGCGCACCAGGCGCGGCGCCTGCCGGTCTATTCCTTCGCCTCCGGCGCCACCAATTCCATGCGCGGCGCCGCCTATTTGTCGGGCCTCAGCGACGCCATGGTGGTCGATGTCGGCGGCACCACCACGGACGTGGGCCAGCTGAAGCACGGCTTCCCGCGCGAGGCCAACTCGGTGGTCAAGGTCGGCGGCGTGCGCACGCTGTTCCGCATGCCCGACTTGCTGTCGATCGGCCTGGGCGGCGGCAGCCACGTCTCCCTCGACCCGGTCAAGGTCGGCCCGGTGTCGGTGGGCTATCGCCTGCTGAAGGACGGCATCGCCTTCGGCGGCAAGCAGCTCACGACCACGGACATCGCCGTCGCGAGCGGCGTCCTGAAGCTCGGCGACAAGGGCAAGGTCGCCCATCTCGACGCCGCCACCTGCCGGAAGGTGTTCGCCGAGGCCGCCCGCCTGGCCGAGGAGGCGATCGACCGCATGAAGACCGAGGCGGGGGACGTGCCGCTGATCGCCGTCGGCGGCGGCGCCTTCCTGATCCCCGACAAGCTGCCCGGCGTCTCCCAGGTGATCCATGTCGAACACGGCGACTGCGCCAACGCCGTGGGTGCCGCCATCGCCCAGGTCTCCGGCGAGTGCGACCAGATCTTCAAGGACATGGTCCGGACCGACGCCATCGCCGCCGCCCAGGGCATCGCCAACGACCGCGCCGTCGCCGCGGGGGCGGACCGCAAGACGCTCAGCACCATCGAAAGCGAGGACATGCCGCTGGCCTATCTGCCGGGCAACTCGGTGCGCGTGCGCGTACGCGTGGTGGGGGACGTGGCGGCGAGCTAGCGCGTGCTGGCATTGCAGTCATTAATAAATTACCAATGTCATATATGGAGAACTATAGTTATTGACATCTCGAAGATCGCCTCGTACATTGGGAGGTGCTTTCCTCTTGTGCGGCAAACTGCCGGGCCTTCCGCGAGGAGAGCGTCCGTTGCGGGATATTCAAGGGGCGCACCATGTTCAACTTCAAACCCTACGTGCCCGGTTTCAATGTCGAGCCGCCGGCCGACGCGGAGGTCCCCGGCTTTCGCATGAATGCCGATGGCTCGGTGCGAACCGGCGGTGCGGCCGCGGGCCAGCCACCGTCCTACATTCCAGTAGGCTGGACGCCGAACGCGGATGCCTATGGCAACGCCGAAATCGCTTTGTCGAATTCGTATGGCCCGTCCTATTGGAGTGACGTTCGCGCTGGCGTGGGACGGCTCGGCGAGACGGCGAAAGCAGTGGGTGAGGGTGCGTCTTCTCTCGTTTCCGGAGTAGACAATCTGGGCCATGCGATCGGACGCGGGGCAGGTTCCTATGGTGAGGAGGAAGCTCAACGATTTCGCCAGGAAATCAATGCCGCCGGAGAGGGACTCCGATTGATCGCGGAAAATCCCGGGCAGTCCGCTGATCTCGCCAAAATTGGCGCATCCAAGGCGTTAGAGAGATATCCAATGCTTCCGTTCCACCTTGGTGGTCGTCTCGGCATGAGCGTGCTCCTAGGCTCTTTTGGCCTGCCCTTTGCCTTGTTGCCGCCCTTGGCCATGGCTGGCGATACCCTTCACGCATTAGAGAAGGGTCACAACGTCATCGGTGCCATCGGTCGCGGCCTCGGCGGCATGCCGTCTCGATAGAAATCTCCAGATGGCATTGGGAAAGGCCGATGTCGTCTTCAGCCGAACAACTGCTCGTCGTCCAGGACGCACTTATCAGTTGTATTGTACGAGTATGATACGTGACGTATTATTCACTTCGTTGTCGTGCCCTCAGGAGATCAATCGCATGGCGCGAGGAAAGCTAACGCAGCTTCTCCACGATTTCACATCTCGGCCGGCTTTCCTCGGCTTTTCGATCGGCCTTGTTCTTGCGTTTGTCATTTGGAGATTGCTCGCGGGTGGGCACGTCCTAGTAGGCTTGGCGGGTATCCCGATCATGGCCGTCATGTCCTGCATTTGGGTGCATAGGCCCATATACACGACGATATTTTTCGCCTTGTTTGTGGGAACGCTTCTTGGGCTGTTCCTTTGGAAGCCTCCTCTGCCGTAACGAAGCGTCTTGGACCACCCGTTGGGCGACGTGCCGCAAGCCAAGTGGCGAAGGCGGGATAGAGCGCTGGCGCAATCAAGAAGGGCTGCGCCTGCTCGGACTCACTCGGACTCTTCGAAAGTAGTCGTCGCCGTGGGCGACCGCTTCCCGGCGTCTTCGGGCGCGTGTATGAACACTGCTATCCGACTCGATGCCGTCGATATGAGAGAACCAGCAATGATCCGATTCGTTGTGACTGCCCTGGGCCTGGGCCTCCTGGCGTCGTCCGCCTCCGCCCAGCCCATGGGCCAGAACCAGCCGCCCAACCAGTGGGTATCGAACTGCAACTACGAGAAGGGCAAGGACTGCACCGTGTCGGCGATGATCGACGGCGGTCCCAACAACCTCTTGGGCACGTTCCTGATCGTGAGCTACTCGGTGGCCTATACCACGCTCACCGTGGTGGCCGACGGCGTCGGCTCGCGGGCCAGCATGCAGGTCGACAACTGGCCGTTCGTCTCCACCAGCATCTGCACCGGGGGCGCCTGCTCCTATGATCAGGGCAAGTCGGCCGAGCTGCTGCAGACCATGCTCAAGGGCTCGTCGATCACCGTCCAGCTCTCGACCCAGGCCGACGGCATGGCCGGTCCGCTCACCAACACGCTGCAGGGCTTCGCCGCCCAGTACGAGCGGGCGGTCAGGGCGCAGCAGGGCCGCTAGAACGTGCGTAATCGGTGAGCCTTCATCGGCCAAGCAGCATGGGTATCCAGGCAGCGACGATCCTCGCGGCGAACCTCAGCGGGAAGCCGGCGTAGCGGGCAATGTCGTCCGGCAAAGGGCGTTTGCTGAATTTGGTGCAGATGCGCATCGTCGGCGGCGGAACATCGCCGGCAAGCCGCCTGCGGTAGACCGAAACCCAGGGCTTGCCGTCATCGAAGTTGAGGACCATGGCCGAGTTGCAGCAGGTGGCGACGACGCGGTTGGTGGCCGACTTCTCCTTGAGCTTGAGGCCCTTGAGCAGAAGAGCCCCTTTCACGCATTCGAGGCGGTCCTTCCGGTAGAGCAGATAGGCGGTGCCGCCGTCGGGACCCTGAACCGGGCCCGCCTTGGCGAGCGCTTCGATACGGCGGCCGCCCTCCTGGCAATCGTCGCAGTAGCAGACGACGCCGATGATGGGAGTGCCGCTCGCTTGCAGCTCGACGCTCCCGCACGCGCACGAAGCGATCAACGCCGTTCAGCCCAGCAGGCTGAGATAGGTCAGGCTGAGCGGCATGTCGCCGCCGTTGGTGTAGGCCGAGTAGGTCTGGAACACCTCGCCCGCCGCGCTGCGCGCAAACACGCTGGTGCCCGGCACGTCCTCGCGATCCATCCTGGTGCGCTCGAAGCCGTAGACGACCTCCTGGCCGACCTGCTCGGGCCGGTAGGCGGCCTGGAAGTCGTAGCTGAAGTCGGACGGCTGCGAGGAGACCCAGCGGAAACGCCAGCCGCGGCGCCGGCGGTAGTCCTCGATCCGGTCGATCGGCGCGCGCGAGACCGCCGTGAAGGTGGCGTCATGGCGGGCAAGCTGCCCCTCCAGCCCGTCGAGATGGCTGCCGAGCTGCGAGCAGCCCGGGCAGCCGTCCTGCCAGTCCGGCGCAAACATGAAGTGATAGACGATCAGCCGCCCGCTTCCCCCGAACAGCTCGCCGAGCGTCTGCCGGCCGACTGGCGTGTCGAAGGCATACGCCTTGTCGACCGCCGTCCAGGGCAGGGCGCGACGCTGCTCGACGATCCGCGCGCGCAGCTCGGCGAGCTTCTTTTCCTCGGCCAGCAGCGCCTGGCGGGCCGCCAGCCACGCCGCGCCGGAGACGATGTCGTGCTGCATGGCCGTTCTCCTTTCAGGCAAGCATGCCGTAGTTGCCGACGATGTTGGGCTCCGCGGGCTGCGGCGGCTCGGCACAGCGCTCGCGGATGTCCTTTTGGAAGGCGCGGAAGCTCTCGAAGCTCGACAGGGCTGGCCCGCCGTCGTCGGACATCGCGATATGGACGAACGTGTCGTCGGGCAGCCTGAACACGGCGTAACGCAGCCCGGCCGGCGCCTTGTGTGCGAGTTCGTCGAACACCGCCGCGCTCAGGTGCTGGTTCTCATCCGCCCGTTCGGGCTTGGCGCGATAGCGTACCAGGGTCCATTTCATAGGTTGTCTCCTCAGGCGTTGCTGTCCTGGGGAGACGCTTGGCCGATGGCAAAGGATTCGCGAAAAAAGTCGCATTCTCGCGAATCCTTTGGCCCTGGCCGAACGTCGTCCTGGCATAAGAGGCAGGCATGACCGACCCCAAGGCAGAGTTCGAGCGGCTGCTGGCCGAGTTGCGGCCCCGGCTGCACCGCTATTGTGCCCGCATGACGGGCTCGGTGATCGACGGCGAGGACGTGCTGCAGGAGACCTTGGTCAAGGCAATCGAGGCCTTCCCGCATACCGGCCCGCTCGCCAATGTCGAGGGCTGGCTGTTCCGCATCGCCCACAACGCGGCCCTGGATTTCCTGCGCCGCCGCGCCCGCCGCGAGGGCGTCCAGGACGGCGACGAGGCGCTGGAGACCATCGCCGATCCCGACAGCGTGATCGAGCGCCGCCAGGCCGCGGCGGCCAGCCTGCGCACCCTGATGCGCCTGCCGGTCGCCCAGCGCAGCAGCGTCATCCTGATGGATGTGCTCGGCCATTCGCTCGAGGAGATCTCGGAGGTTTTGGAAAGCACGGTGCCCGCGGTAAAAGCCAACCTGCATCGCGGCCGCCAGCGGCTGGTCGAGCTCGCCGCCGAGCCCGACGACCGCGCGCCGCCGGTGCTGGCCGAGGCCGACCGGCAGCGGCTTGCCGCCTACGTCGCGCGCTTCAACGCCCGCGATTTCGATGCGCTGCGCGCCCAGCTCGCCGATGACGTGAAGGTCGAGGTCGTGAACCGCAGGCGGCTGAGCGGCCGCGGCGAGGTCGGGCGCTACTTCGGCAACTACAGCCAGACGGACGACTGGCGTCTCGCCCCGGGGCTGGTCGAAGGCCGGCCAGCCGTGCTGGTGCTCGAGCCAGGACTGCCGGCGGGACCGCCGACCTATTTCATGCTGATCGACTGGCAAGGCGACCGGCTGCTGAACGTCCGGGATTTCCGCTATGCGCGCTACGTGGTGGACGGTGCGGAGCTCAGCCTCAACGCTTTGTGATGAGGCCGTGTCCGTGTCGGTCGGTGCATAATCGGCGGTGCTATCGTTCCGTTCACGAGGGAGGCACCACCATGCACAAGCTGCTTATCCGTACCGCTGTCGCCGGCGTGGCGACGGCTGCTCTGTTGTCCCTGGCGCCGGCGGCATTCGCCCAGGCGGTGAATTACAAGGCCGATCTCGCGGGCGCGGCCGAGGTGCCACCCGTCACCAGCAAGGGTTCGGGCACGCTCCAGGCGACCTACGATCCGGCCAGCAAGAAGCTCTCCTACACGGTGAACTACAAGGACCTGAGCGGTCCGGCCACGGCGGCCCACTTCCATGGTCCTGCCGCCGCCGGCGCCAATGCCGGCGTCGTCGTGCCGGCCGCCGCGCCGCTCACCAGCCCGATCAAGGGCGAAGCTACGCTGACCGACGCGCAGGCCGCCGATCTCGCGGCCGGCCGGTGGTACTTCAACATCCACACTGCGGCCAACCCGCCGGGCGAGATTCGCGGCCAAGTCATGAAGTAGGTCCAGCCCGGCTAGCCTCGCGCCGTGCCGCCGCGCATCGCCCGCTCGATGCGCGGATCGTGCGGCGCCATGCGGTCGTGCGCCTGCAGGAGCTTGCGCGCGTGCGCCAAAAGTTCGCCGTCGGTCGGATGGTCCATCGTCTCGACGCCTAAAAGCTTCTTCTTCAGCTCCTCGGCATGCTGGTCGAGGTACTTGTCGAACTCCTTCTTGGCCTCGCCCGGACCTGCGATCAGCCAGGCGTCGACGTCCTCGAGCTCGGCCAGGATCTTTTCGAAGAATCTGCGGTCGTCGCGGACGTGGCCGCTGCCGACCTCGTTGGCCTTGTGATGGACCTGGCGATGCGGCGCGTGGGCCTTGATGCGCTCGCGCTCGACGTCGTCGGCTGTGATCAGGAAAACCTTGGCCTCGCGATGATCGAGCCAGACCACGGCGTGGGTCGGGGTATACGGCATGGCGGTCCTCCGATGCTGTCCGGAGGAAACGCCGCCGCTTCGCCGAACGTTGCTACCGTTTGCGGCGGTAGAGGAAGCAGTTGTCGGCGTTGGGCATCTTGATCCCCTGATAGAAGGTCATCGCCGTCGGCGCCGAGAGCAGCAGCGTCGTGGTGAGGTCGCCGCCGGCATGGACGCGCGTCTCTTCGATCAGTCGCTTGCCGATGCCCTGGCCCTGGCAGGCCTTGTCGACCGCGAGGTCGGAGAGATAGCAGCAGAAGCAGAAATCGGTCAGCGAGCGGGCGAAGCCCACCAGCCGGCCGTCCTGGCGGGCGGTGAGGATCAGGTTGGCGTGGGCCAGCATGCGCTCGACGCGGCCGCGATCCTCGATCGGCCGGTTGAGGCCGGATTTGGCGACGATGTCGATGTAGTCGTCGGCGCCGAGATAGTCCTCGCGGGCATACACGGTGTTCATGGGCTCAACCATCTCCTCAATGTTGCGGTGACTTCCGTGGGCTTCTCCAGCGGGCTCATGTGGCCGCATTCTTCCAGCACAACCAGCCGCGAATCGGCGATGTCCGCCGCCATCTCCGCGGAGCGCGGCAGCGGCGTCACCTGGTCCTGGCGGCCGACGATCACCACGGTCGGAATATCGATGTCGACCAGCATGCGCCGGCTGTCGGCGCGGTCGATGATGGCGCGCTGCTCGCGCACGAAGCCGTCGGCGCCGATCTCCTGGGCCATGTCGAAGATCGGCTGGCTGATCGTGGCGTCGTTGATGTGTCGGCTGTGCACGAGCTGCGGCAGCAGCGTGCGCTGCACGCCGTGGAAGCGGCCGATCTTGGTCTGCTCGAGGAGCGCGCGACGGCGCTTGGTCGATTCGGCGGAGTCGGGCGTTGCCTGGGTGTCCATCAAGGCCAGCCTTTCCACCCGCCGGGTCGCCCGGCGCAGGACCTCGAAGGCGACGTAGCCGCCCATCGAGAAGCCGACGAGAGCGAAGGTGGGCGGCGCCAGCGCCAGCGTCGCCTCGGCCATGGCGCCGATCGTGTCGTGGTGCCAGAGCTCCGGAACGATGCAGTCGGCAATGTCGGACAGGGCCTCGATCTGCGGCTCGAAGACCCGGCGGGTGTTGAGCAGGCCGGGGAGCAGAACGAGCGTCGTGCGGGGCATCCGATGGGCCGAGGGCTAGATCTGGATCTGGTTGCCCAGTTCGATAGCGCGGTTCGGCGGGATGCGGAAGAAGGTCTTGGTGGCCGAGGCCGAATGGGAGAGCGAGATGAACCAGTCGCGGCGCCACTTGCCGAGCTTGGAATGCTGGCTGGGCACCAGGGTCTCGCGGCCGAGGAAGAAGCTGGTCTCCATCTCGTCGTAGGCGATGCCGTGCGGCCGGCAGGCGCGCAGCGCCTCCGGCACGTCGGGCTGCTCGGTGAAGCCGTAGCGCGCGATCACGGTATGGAAGCCCTTGCCCAGCCGCTCGACCTCGACCCGGTTGGCGTCGGCGATGCGCGGCACGTCCATCGTCTCGACCTGCAGGATGATGATGCGCTCGTGCAGCACCTTGTTGTGCTTGAGGTTGTGCAGGAAGGCCGCCGGCGTGTGGGTGGCGTCGGCGGTCAGGAACACCGCGGTGCCGGCGACGCGATCGGGCGCGCGCTCCATGCGCTCGAGGAACTGGCGCAAGGGCAGGCTGCCTTCGCTGATCTCGGTGGCGACCATCCGGCGGCCCAGCCGCCAGGTCGTGATGGTGAAGTAGATGAACGCCGCCACCACCAGCGGCAGCCAGCCGCCGTCGGGGATCTTCAGCGCGTTGGCGATGAAGAAGGCGATGTCGGGGATGGCGAGCAGGCCGAACACCAGGGCCGCCACCGGCCAGCGCCACTTCCACACCAGGATCGCCACCGCCATGGCAAGCGTGGCGTCGACGATCATCGCGCCGGTCACGGCAAGGCCGTAGGCGCCGGCCAGCGCGCCCGAGGAGCCGAAGCCCACGACCAGCGCCACGACGCCGCCCATCAGGATCCAGTTGACCGTGGGGATGTAGATCTGGCCGATCGTGGTCTCCGAGGTGTGCTGGATCGCCATGCGCGGCAGGTAGCCGAGCTGGATCGCCTGGCGGGTCAGCGAGAACACGCCGGTGATGACGGCTTGCGACGCAATCACGGCGGCCAACGTCGCCAGCACCACCAGGAAGATGATGTAATCCTGTGGCACCAGTTCGAAGAACACCTGACGGACCCGTGTAGGGTCCTCGATGATCAGGGCGCCCTGGCCGAAATAGTTGATCAGCAGGCCCGGCATGACGAGGCTGAGCCAGCCCGTGCGAATCGGCCGCCGGCCGAAATGGCCCATGTCGGCATAGAGCGCTTCGGCACCGGTGACGGCCAGCACGATCGAGCCGAAGGCCCAGAAGATGCCGAGTCCCTGATCGGCGATCAGCTTGGCCGCATAGAGCGGATTGATCGCCAGCAGGACCGACGGGTTCTTGGCGATCTGCCAGCCGCCGAGCACGCCCAGCACCACGAACCACACGAACATAACGGGTCCGAACAGGCGACCGACATCGGCTGTACCGCGGGCCTGCAGCAGGAAGAGCGCCACCAGGATGACCAGGACCAGCGGCACGACGTAGGGTTCGAAGCCGGGCGCTGCCGCCGAAAGACCTTCGACCGCGCCCATCACCGAGACGGCCGGTGTGATGATGGCATCGCCATAGAACAGCGCCAGCCCGATCACGGCCAGGGTGACGATGCCGTGGCGGATCCTGGGACTGCCGCCGTTCAGCCCGTGACTGGCAAGCGTCGCCAGGGCCAGCACGCCGCCTTCGCCCTTGTTGTCGGCACGCATGATCAGGGTGACGTACTTGATGGTGACGGTGAGCGTCACCGCCCAGAACAGGGTCGACAGCACGCCCAGCACGTGGTCGGGCGTCGGCGCCAGGCTGGTGTCGTGCAGGAACGTCTCACGCAGCGCGTAGAGCGGGCTGGTGCCGATATCGCCGAACACCACGCCCAGGGCGCCCACGATCAGGGCAGCACTTGCCTTGCTGTGGTCGTGGGAGGGGGCGGCGTCGGTGACGGACGACGGGCTGGTGCTGTCAGAGGCCATAAAGGTCGAACGCCGCCCATGGTGGCGGCGGCGCGACGGTTTGCGCCCCCGCCTTTCGCCTGTCAACGCGCCAAATACAGGGCAGTTGCGGCAAAAAT
>DATGZZ010000059.1:0-5354 GCA_035296945.1 Reyranella sp. | reverse complement strand
GCCTATCTGCAGGACGGACTGCGCACGTTGATGAAGAAGCACAAGGTTGTCGGCGATGTCCGCGGCAAGGGCCTGCTGATCGGCGTCGAGCTGGTGAAGGACCGCACCAGCAAGGAGCCGGTCGATGCCAAGGCCATCACCGCCGTCCACGAATTCTGCCGCGACAACGGCCTCCTGGTCGGCCGGTCGGTCGGCGGGCGGCGCTACGGCAACACGATCACCATGTCGCCGCCGCTGGTGATCACCCGCGCCGAGTGCGACCGGATCGTCGAAACGCTGGATCGCGCGTTGTCGGCCGTGGACTTCGGCTGAATACAGTCCGCTGGAGTCGTGATCGCGCGCATCAGTCCGTCGTTCTTCTGGCGAGGAGGCGACCAGCATATGTCTGATGTGATCCTGCCCGCCGAAGAACACGGCAAGAATACGGACCTTGCGCACCGGCTGATCGACGTCGAACCAGTAGACGGCGCGGCCGAAGGCCAGAAAGCGAATCCCCGGCAGGACGTCGTCGCGCCCCGTGCCCCGTAAGGGAAAGCTTGCCAGCCGATCGGCAGTCTTGCGGATATCCATCACCCGCTGCGCCGCGTGGTCCAGGGCCTCCTCGGTACTCTCGCCGAAGGCCAGATAGCTCTCAAACAGGTGGTCGAAGATCAGATCGAAGTCGCGTTCGGCATCGGCTGAGAATTCAATCGCGAACCGCATGCGCCCGACGTTTCTTTGCAATCATCCTGGACAGCCGGCTGTCCATCCTTTTGGCCGACAAGAACGGACCGGAACGCCGATTGCCGAGAATCTCGGCCAACGCCGCCCGCTCCAGGGCTTCGTCTTCCATCTTCTCCCGAAGAAGTTCGATGCCCTGCTGCATGACCGCGCTGACGCTGGGAAACCGCCCCGAGTCGACGAGCGTCTTGGCGAAAGAATGCTGATCGTCGGTCAGCGAAATCGAGGACTTTACTGTCACGGGCTTGGTACTCGGTCGAATTGCGTGCAAGCCGACGGTAATACCGGGTCGTACCGATGGTCAACGATCAACAGACGCGTCTTACCAGGCCATTCTATCTCACCTTGTCGGCGTATTCGCCAACACCGCTGTTCGGCCGAAGCGATGGCCCAACCAATGGCCTTTGCGGCGGTTCCAGGCGTAGAGGAGATTGGCAAAGCGATCGTCGCAAAACGAGCGATCTGGCGCATGATCGGCAGGCCCAGCAGTCGGCCAAGCCATTCCGAAGCAGCTTGAGGCGGAGCGAACGGTAGATGCGCGAGGCCTCGATCGGCAAGCACGTTCGGGGTGCGCGTCGAGCCTAACCCCAGGCCTGAAGCGCCAGGCCGAACCGCTGCAGCCCCTGCCATGTTGCGGGCCAATTGCCGCGCAGCATGACCGTGACGGTGTCGATGGCCGGAAGGCCTGCGGCCGTCAGCCAAGCCGCGAGACCCTCGGCATGTGCCGGAATATCGACACGCATCACGCCGGGTGGTGCCGCTTTCGCGGCGGCTGCCACCAGGGCGATGGCCTCGTCTTCAGTCGAGGCGACGACAGGGCCGATGATCATGCCGCGGCCGAAGGTCCGCAGGATGGCAAACCCGGCGGGCTGGCCGACGCGATCGACCAGCCAGACATCGCCGCTTGCCAGAAGGCTGCCGATGAGCGCCGAACGGTCGGCGCCAAAGACGGTCGCATCGAGGACGCACAGCGCGGCGTGATCAGCCGGCACGGCGCGTCGCAACGGGACATCGGGCGCGGGCGGCAGGACCGACAGTCGCCCTTGATGCTGTCGCACCAGTCCGGTCGAGACAAAACCTAGCTTCTCGTAGAGCGGCAACCCTTCGGCTGTCGCATTCAGCATCAACGCGCGCGAACTTGCATCGGCGATCAGCGCCTCCATCAGAGCGCGGCCGATGCCCCTGCCCTGCTGTTCGGGCGCGACCAGCACCAGGCCGATGGTGCCGACCTCGCGACCGAAGCTCCAGCGCAGGCCAACGCCGATCGTACTGCTGTCGCCGTCGACAGCGGCGATGCCGTCACCGAGCGCGAGCAGTTGCGCGCAATCCTCCGCGCGATGCGGCCACGACATCTGCTGAGTCAGCCCATGCATTGCTACAAGATCGCCGGCATGCATCGGCCGCAGCGTCGTCTCGACCCTGGAAGAGCGCACTTTCAGATCGTTGTTCATGACGAGAAGGCTACCTACAGGGCCATGCAAAGGCGAAGAGCGTCATAGATGGCGGCATGGACGCTGCGGCTGGTGACGGCGTCGCCGATGCGGTGCAGCTCGAAGGCGCCGTCGGTTGGCGTCGGACGCTGCGGCTCGCCGTCGAGCAGGGCGTCGATGTCGGTGATCCCGCCGTTGATCGAACCGGCGCGCAGGGCATCGAAGGTCTCGGTCATCGGTACGGTGCCGTTCTCGATCACGACCTGCGGTGCGCGCAGTTCTAGGGTCGCGCCCGTGAGCTCGTGGCGGAAGGTGGCGACCAGGCCGTTGCCCGAGGGCCGCACGCGCTCGAGCTGATGGTCGATGGTGGTGCGCACGCCATGCTCGGCGAAGCGCTTCCGGTAGACGACGCGGGCGTTGTATTCCATTTCCAGGCCGACGTTGTCGTCGAGGGTGACGAACTGCACGGCGCGGCCCTGCTCGGCGAGGTGCAGCGCGCAGGACACCGCCTGGTGGCGCCCGGTGCCGTCGTAGACGATGACCTCGTCCTTGGCCGAGGCAGTGCCCGAGAGGATATCCCACACCGTGGTGCAGTGCTCCGCGCCGTCGAGCCAGGCGGTGTCGGGCACGCCGCCGGTGGCGACGATCACCGCGTCGGGCTTTTCGCACTGCACATCGTCGGCCGTGGCATAGGTGTTGAGGCGAACATCGACGCCCAGTCGCGCCAGCTCGGCGGTGCGCCAGTCGACGATGGCTATCAGGTCGCGCCGCCAGGTCGCGCGGACCGCCAGCAGGAGCTGGCCACCCAATTGGTTGGCCGCCTCGAACAGCACGACCTTGTGGCCGCGCTCGGCGGCGACCCGCGCCGCCTCCAGCCCGCCAGGCCCGCCGCCCACGACCACCACCTTGCGGCCGGGCCGCGGCGACGGCGTCACGATCTGCGGCAGGATCTGCTCGCGTCCCGTCGCCGGGTTATGGATGCAGGCGAGCTTCTTGTACATGCAGTGCGAGGCGCCAACGCAGGGCCGGATGCGCTCCTCCTCGCCGCGCATCAGCTTGTTGACGATCTGCGGATCGGCCATGTGGGCGCGCGTCATCGCCACCATGTCCAACAGGTTCTCGGCGATGGCATGGCGCGCGGTGGCGATGTCGGGGATGCGGGCGGCGTGGAAGACCGGCAGCCCGACCTCGCGCTTGAAGGCGCCGACTGATGCCAGGAACGGCGCCAGCGGCTGCGACATGCCGGGCATGTTGTGCTCGGCCAGCGACAGGTCGGTGTCCATGCGGCCGAAGATGGCGTTGAAGAAGTCGATGTGGCCCTGGCGCTCGAAGAGCTGGGCCAGCCGCACGCATTCCTCGAAGCCGATGCCCTCCTCGATGTCCTCGTCGACCACGAAGCGGATGCCGACGATGTAGTCGTCACCAACCCGCTTGCGGATGGCCTCGTGCACCATCAGGCCGAAGCGGGCGCGGTTCTCCAGCGAGCCGCCGAAGGCGTCGCTGCGCCGGTTGGTGCGCGGCGACAGGAACTGGCCGATCAGATGGCCGCCGGTCACGGTCTCGCAGCCGTCGAGCCCGCCCTCCTTGCAGCGCACGGCCGCAGCGGCGTAGTCGGCGATGATGCGGTCGATGTCGTTGCGGTCCATCTCGCGCGGGATGTCGCGATGGCGGCGCTCGCGGATCGCGCTGGGCGCCACGGTCGGCAGCCAGTTCATCGCGGCCGAGGTGGCGCGCCGGCCGAGATGCGAGATCTGGCACATGATCGCCGCGCCATGGCCGTGGATGCGCGACGAGAAGGCTTTTAGGTCGGGGATGATGGCGTCGCTCGACATGTCGATCTGGCCGCCGCCCCAGCTCGAATCGCGCGCCACCATCGAGGAGCCGCCGAACATGGTGAGCGCGATGCCGCCCTTGGCCTTTTCCTCGTGGTAGCGCTGGTAGCGCTCCTTGGGCAGCCCGGCCTCGTCGATGGTGGCGGCATGGCTGGTGCTCATGATGCGGTTGCGCAGGCTGAGGCCCTTCAGGCGGAAGGGCTGCAGCAGGGGATCGCGCAGGCGCGGCGGCGCCTTGTCGAGCAGATCAGAAGTAGTGGCAGTCGGCATGGTTCGCCTCTTTGGTCAGGCTCGACGGTCGAGCCGTTGGAGGGGCACGATCACGGCGGAGCCGGCGCGCGAGGATTGCTGGGCCAGAAGCTCGTGCTCCGTGCGATGGCAATGCACGTCGGAGCCCTTGGCGAAGCGCCGCAGCGGCGGCGGCTCGGTTTCGCACGAGCCGGCGCGCACCGGGCAGCGCGCGACGAAGGCACAACGGTCGGAGGGACTGGGGCGCGCGGCCTCGCCACGCGCTTCGGCGAGGCGCGTCGCATCGATGCCATCGAGCCAGCCGGGCCGGAGTTCCGGTATCGAGGAGGCGAGCAGGTCGGCATAGGGATGCTGCGGCGCCTGCATGACCACGCCGCCCGGACCGCGTTCCATCATCTGGCCGGCATAAAGGATCATCACCTCGTCGCAGACGGCGCGCACCGTCGCGAGATCATGGCTGATGAACATCAGCGCCAGGCCGAGCTCGCGGCGCAGCTCCGCCAGCAGTTCCAGGATCGCCGCACCCACGACCGTGTCGAGCGACGACGTGACCTCGTCGCACAGGATCAGTGCCGGCTCGGCCGCCAGCGCGCGGGCGAGGTTGACGCGCTGCTTCTGGCCGCCCGACAGCTCGCTGGGCAGGCGATCGAGCAAGGCCATCGGCAGCCTCACCAGGTCGAGCAATCGCCGCACCCGGCGCCGCTGCTCGCCGCGCGACAGGTGGTGATAGAAGGCAAGCGGCCGGCTCAGGATGCGCTCGACGCTGTGCGCCGGGTTGAGGGCGGTGTCGGCCGCCTGGAAGACGATCTGGATGCGCCGCAGCTCTTCCAGGCCGCGCGCCTCCAGTGTCGGCGCCAGCGTCACGCCGTCCAGCCTCATGGTGCCGGCGGCGGCCGGCAACAGGCCGGCGATGACGCGCGCAAGGGTGCTCTTGCCCGAACCCGACTCGCCGATGACGCCTAGTGCCGAGCCGGCGCGGATTTCCAGGCTTATATCGCGCAGAACAGGCGTCGGAAGCCGGCCGTGCCGATCCATCCGGCCGTAACCCGCGGTCAGCCCGTGCACTTCCAGCAGCGGGGCCTCTGCTGTCTGCGGCGGCTGCTGCGATTGCTGCGGCCTGGGG
>DATGZZ010000058.1:0-4409 GCA_035296945.1 Reyranella sp. | reverse complement strand
CGGGCGGGGACGAAGACAATGATCGAACGGCGCTCAACGATCTCAGCGCTCGTCGCGGCCTGTATGGCCACAGCTTTTACGGCCGCCAGCTTCGCACAGCAGGCCGCGCCGCCGGCTGTCCTCGTGCAGGCCGCCGAGTCCCGGCCGATCGCCAGTCAGGCGGAATTCATCGGCCGTGCTGCCGCTGTCGACAAGGTCGAGTTGCGCGCCCGCGTCAAAGGCTTCCTCGGGCCGCGCAAGTTCAATGACGGCGACATGGTCAAGAAGGACCAGGTCGTATTCACGATCGAGCCGGAGACCTACCAGGCGGCGGTCGACCAGAAGATCGCCCAACGCGACGCCGCGCAAGCCGCGCTGACCAACGCCGACCTGCAGCTGCAGCGCGCCGCCGAGCTTCTGCGCACCAAAACCGGCACGCAGGCGACCTACGACCAGCGCCTCAGCGAACAGCTGCAGGCCAAGGCGAACCTCGAGGATGCCAAGGCGCAGCTGCGCGACGCCGAGATCCAGCTTTCCTACACCGAGATCAAGTCACCGATCGACGGCCGCATCGGCCGCGCCGCGATGTCGCCCGGCAACCTCGTCAGCCCCGACTCGGGCGTGCTGGCCACCGTGGTGAGCGAGACTCCCATCCGTGTGCTGTTCCCCGTCACGCAGCGCGAGCTCCTCGAGGCGCGGCGCGACAACAGTGCCGGCGATCCGCCCTCCGTGCGCCTGCGGCTGGCCGACGGCAATTTCTACAAGGAAAAGGGCAAGCTCGACTTCATCGATGTCACCGTCGATCCCAGGACCGACGGCCAGATCGTGCGCGCCACCTTCGACAACAAGGACGGCATCCTGACCGACGGCCAGACGGTGCGCGTGGTCCTCGAGGACACCAATGTCCCCTCGATGGTCGCCGTGCCGCAGGCCGCCGTCGCCATCGACCAGGCCGGGTCCTACGTCTATCTGGTGAACGACAAGAACGTGGCCGAGCAGCGTCGCATCAAGACCGGCGTGGTGCGCGACGGTCTCGTCGCCGTCACCGAAGGGCTCAAGGCCGGCGAGAAGGTCATCGTGCAGGGCCAGCAGCGGGTCCGTCCCGGCATGGCCGTCACGCCGACCCTGGCGCCAGCGACCCCCGCCGCGCCCAAGCAGTGATCCCATGACGATCTCATCGCTGTTCATCCGCCGGCCGCGGCTGGCCTTCGTCGTCTCCACGGTCATCACCATCGCCGGCGTGATCGCGCTTGGCGTGCTGCCGGTGGCGCAATTCCCCGACATCGTGCCGCCGCAGGTGCGCGTGTCGGCGAGCTACCCCGGCGCCTCGGCCCAGGCGGTCGAGGAGAGCGTGGCCCAGGTCATCGAGGCCCAGGTCAACGGCGTCGAGCGCATGCTCTACATGAAGTCGACCTCGGGCGGCGACGGCAGCTACTCGCTCAGCGTCAGCTTCAACGTCGGCTCCGATCCCGACCTCAATACCGTGAACGTCACCAATCGCGTGAACCAGGCACTGGCCCTGCTGCCGCCCGAAGTTCAGCGCATCGGTGTCGTGACCAAGAAACAATCCTCGGCGCTGCTGCAGGTCGTTGCCGTCTATTCGCCCAAGGGCAGCAAGGACGGGCTGTTCCTGTCCAACTTCGCCACCATCAACCTCCTCGACACGCTGCGGCGCGTGCCGGGCGTCGGCGATGCCTCGCTGTTCGGCGCGCTCGACTATTCCATGCGCGTCTGGATGAACCTCGAGCGCATGGCGAGCCTCGACATCACGCCCAACGACGTGGTCAAGGCCGTGCAGGCGCAGAACGTCCAGGCCGCGGTCGGCCTGGTCGGCGCGGCGCCGCTGATGGACAATGTCGACTTCCAGCTCAACATCACCACCCAGGGCCGCCTCACCACCGTCGATGAGTTCGAGAACATCGTGGTGCGCGCCCAGCCCGACGGCGCGCTGGTGCGCATCAAGGACATCGCCCGCGTCGAGCTCGGTGCCAAGAGCAACGATTCGATCGGCCGCTACAACGGCAAGCCGGCGTCCGGCATCCAGATCTTCCAGCTGCCCGGCGCCAATGCGCTCAACACCGCCAAGGGCGTGCGCCAGGCGCTGAAGGAGCTGGAGCCACGCTTTCCCGACGACGTCGCCTACGACGTGATGTACGACACCACCGTGTTCGTCGAGGCCACGATCGAGAGCGTGATTCACACGCTGATCGAGGCGTTCGTGCTGGTCTCGATCGTGGTCTTCGTCTTCCTCGGCAACTTCCGCGCCACCATCATCCCCATCGTCGCCGTACCGGTGGCGCTGATCGGCACCTTCGCCGTCATGCTGGCGCTGGGCTTCTCGCTCAACACCATCTCGCTCCTGGCCCTGGTGCTGGCGATCGGCATCGTCGTCGACGACGCCATCGTCGTCGTCGAGGCGGTCGAGCATATCCTCGAGCACGAGACCGAGCTCACGCCCGCCCAGGCGACCGAGAAGGCGATGGGCCAGGTCACCGGCCCGATCATCGCCATCACCCTGGTGCTGCTCTCGGTGTTCATCCCGACGGCCTTCATTCCCGGCATCACCGGCCAGCTCTACTCGCAGTTCGCCGTGGCGGTGTCGGTGTCGATGGTGATCTCCGCCATCAATGCCCTGTCGCTGTCGCCGGCGCTGTGCTCGCTGATCCTGCGCCATCGCGGCAAGCCGCGCGGTGTCATGGCCTGGATGCAGAACGGCATCGACCGCGGCCGCGACGGCTACATCCGGCTGGTGACGCCGCTGGCCCGGCGCGGCGTCATCGCCCTGCTGCTGGTCGCGGGTTTCGTCGTCGCCACCGGCGGCCTCAATGCCCTGGTGCCGTCGGGCTTCCTGCCCGACGAGGACCAGGGCGCCTTCATGGCCGAGGTGCAGCTGCCCGACGCCGCCTCGACCAACCGCACGATCGCCGCCATCGACCAGGTCGAGGCCGTGATCGAGGGCAAGCCGTGGCTGCAGAGCATCTTCACCGTCTCCGGCTACAGCCTGCTCGACGGCCTCGCGTTGCCCAACCGCGCGCTGGTCGTGGTCGCGCTGAAACCCTTCGCCGAGCGCAAGCACGCCACGCTCTCGGTGTTCCATGCGCTGCAGGAGGTGAATGCCGCCTTCAGCCAGATCGCGGTGGCCAACGTCTTCGCCTTCAACCTGCCGCCCATCATGGGGCTGGGCAATTCGTCGGGTTTCGAGTTCGTCGTGCAGTCGCTGGCCGGCGCACCGCCGGCGGATCTCGCGGCGGTGGCCCGTGGGCTGATGGTGGCGGCCCAGAAAGTGCCGCAGCTCGACAGCGTGTTCACGACCTATGGCGCGTCGACCCCGCAGATCAACCTCAAGCTCGACCGCGAGCGCGCCCAGACGCTGGGCGTCGGCATCTCCGACATCTTCTCGGCGCTGCAGACGGCGATGGGCGGCACCTACACCAACGACTTCAACCTGTTCGGCCGCACCTGGCAAGTGAAGGTGCAGGCCGAAGCGGCCGACCGCGCCACCGTCAACGACGTCTATCGCGTGCGCGTGCGTTCCTCGAGCGGCGAGCTGGTGCCGCTGCAGGCGGTGGCCGATGTCGAGCTGGTGACGGCGCCGAGCTCGATCATCCGCTACAACAACCTGCGCTCCGTCGTGCTGAACGGCGCGCCCGCCGCCGGCTTCTCCTCGGGCGAGGCGATCGCCGCCATGGAGCAGCTCGCCAAGGCCACCTTGCCGACGGGCTACGGCTATGAGTGGACGGGCACGGCCCTGCAGGAGAAGGCGGCGAGCGGCCAGACCGGCTTCATCCTGGGGCTGGCGGTGGTGTTCGCCTACCTCTTCCTGGTCGGCCTCTACGAGAGCACGGCGATCCCGATCGCCGCCCTGCTGTCGGTCACCGTCGGCTTGTTTGGCGCCTTGGCGGCGCTGTTCCTGAGCGGCCTCGACAACAACATCTATGCCCAGATCGGCATCGTCGTGCTGATCGCGCTCGCCGCCAAGAACGCCATCCTGATCATCGAGTTCGCGATGGAGGAGCGCGCGAACGGCAAGGACATCGTGAGCGCCGCGACCACGGCGGCGGGCCTGCGCTTCCGCGCGGTGATGATGACGTCGTTCGCCTTCATCCTTGGCCTGGTGCCGCTGGTCATCGCCTCGGGCGCGGGGGCCGCCACCCAGCGCGCCGTCGGCACCGCGGTGTTCGGCGGCATGATCGCCGCCTCGATGCTGGGCATCTTTGTCATTCCCGGCCTGTACGTCGCCTTCCAGACCTTCCGCGAGAAGGTGAAGGGCGGCGCCAAGCCGGCGACGGTTCAGTACAAGGTCGTGGATCCAGGAAACTAGCACCGACTATCGCCAAAGGCATTGTCACCCGGCGCGGAGGTTGCTCCACGATGACCGTAGCGAGGGGCGTGTTTGAAGCGGCAGAAAGGTCCCTCGCTGCGCTCGGGAT
>DATGZZ010000057.1:0-2985 GCA_035296945.1 Reyranella sp. | reverse complement strand
CGCGGCTACCTGTCGCCCTACTTCATCACCAATGCCGACAAGATGATCGCCGAGCTCGAGAGCCCCTACATCCTGCTGTTCGAGAAGAAGCTCTCGGGCCTGCAGGCGATGCTGCCGGTGCTCGAGGCGGTCGTGCAGTCGGGCAAGCCGCTCTTGATCGTGGCCGAGGACGTCGAGGGCGAGGCCCTCGCCACCCTGGTCGTCAACAAGCTGCGCGGCGGGCTGAAGATCGCTGCCGTCAAGGCGCCGGGCTTCGGCGATCGCCGCAAGGCGATGCTCGAGGACATGGCCGTCCTGACCGGCGGTCAGCTGATCTCCGAGGACCTCGGCATCAAGCTCGAGAACGTCACGCTCGACATGCTCGGCAAGGCCAAGAAGGTCATCGTCGAGAAGGAGAACACCACGATCGTCGACGGTTCGGGCAAGAAGGCCGACCTCGAGGGCCGTATCGCCCAGATCAAGGCGCAGATCGAGGAGACCACCTCGGACTACGACCGTGAGAAGCTCCAGGAGCGCCTGGCCAAGCTCGCGGGCGGTGTCGCCATCATCAAGGTGGGCGGCGCGACCGAGGTCGAGGTCAAGGAGAAGAAGGACCGCGTTGACGACGCCATGCACGCCACCAAGGCGGCCGTGGAAGAGGGCGTGGTCGCGGGCGGCGGTGCGGCTCTGCTGTACGCCATCCGTGCGCTCGACAAGCTGCGCACCGGCAACGACGACCAGAAGGTCGGCGTCGAGATCGTGCGCCGCGCGCTGCAGTCGCCGGTCCGCCAGATCGCCGAGAACGCCGGCTTCGACGGCGCGGTGGTCGCGGGCAAGATGCTCGACCAGAAGGACGCCAACTTTGGCTTCGACGCCCAGAAGGGCGAGTATGTCGACATGATCAAGGCCGGCATCATCGATCCGGTCAAGGTCGTGCGCACCGCCCTGCAGGACGCCGCTTCGGTGGCCGGTCTGCTGGTGACGACCGAAGCCATGGTCGCCGAGAAGCCTGAGAAGAAGGCGCCGGCAGGCATGCCGCCGGGCGGCGGCATGGGCGGCGACATGGACTTCTAAGTCCAGTCGACGACAGACGAAAAGGAAGGGCCGGGGAGCGATCCCCGGTCCTTTTCTTTTGCTCCTTCATTCTCCTCCCCCGCTTGCGGGGGAGGATACAGGAGGGGGCATGCCACGCGACCGGTGTGTGCTGATTTCAGATCATGATCTCATCTTGGGAGAGATCGTCGGTGCGGCCTTCCCCCTCCTGTATCCTCCCCCGTATGACGGGGGAGGAGAATGAAAGGGATGATAGTTATGCTGGCCGCAATGTCGCCCGCTCCCATCTCCGTTAAAGGCGTCCTGATCCATCAGGGCCGCGTCCTGCTGCTGCTTAACGAGCGCGGTGAATGGGACCTGCCTGGTGGCCGGCCCGATCCCGGCGAGGACCATCGCGCCGCTCTGAAGCGCGAGGTGCAGGAGGAGGCCGGCCTCATCGTCGACGTCGGCGAGGCGCTGAGCGACTATCTGTTCGAGGTCCTGCCCGGGCGCTTCGTTCGCATTCAGCCCTTCGTCTGCCGCCTGACAGGCGGCGGCGATGTCGTGATCAGCCACGAGCATCTCGAGACGCGCTGGCTGCCGCTCGCCGAGCTTGCCGCGCGCATCCACGGCCATCTTCTGCCGGAAGGCTATCTCGGAGCGATCCGCCAGGTGATCGACCAGCCGCGATCGTCGAACGAGCGGACGGTCTGAACGTTCAAGAACCGGTCGTGCGCCGCCGCCGCCCCCAGCCACAGCTCGTTCCAGGCATCGAACGCCGCGAGCGGATCGGGCAGCGTGAGCTCGCGCGCCACCCGCCAGCCGGTCTGGATCACCAGGACGGCGCCGTCGCGCTCGGTCGTCTCGATGTCCTCGCCCTCGGCGCGCAGGATGGCCGACAGCCAGCGCGCGAAGTCCCAGGCGCTTTGCTGGTCGCCGCGTTCGACATCGGTCGGCAGGTCCATGTCGCGCGCCGTCTCCTCGTGGAACTGCAGCCCGACCAGGCGCGCCGCGCGGCCAAGTTCCTTTTGCGCGTCGGCCGCGCCCAAAAGCTCCTGCAAGGTCGGCAGCATGGTGCGCAGGTATTCGAGTGCATAGGAGCGGAAGGTGCGCTGGCGCCGTTCCGCGGGCCAATTGGCGGTCTCGAGCTTCGGCTGGTTGGCCCAGTCGATGCGCGGCATCTCCTCCGTGCCGTAGGCAAAGCGCACGCGCTCGTCTTCCTTGATCGGCCGGCCGTAGTCGAAATAGTAGCCCTCCAGGCCCGGCATGCCGTCGACCGTCATGCCGGTGCAGACGAAGCCCAGCCCCGGATTGCCGAGCGACACGCCGTTGTGGCCGTGCCAGCCGTGCAGCATCGCCGCCGACACCGCATGCGGCACGGCCGCGATCGCCGTGCCGCGCCAGATCCAGCGCGGCGGCGGATAGCGCACCCAGGCCTTGTTGTCGCTTTCGCGCAGGTAGCCCGTCTTCACGCCGCCCAGCGCATTGGAATGGTAGTGATAGAGCGCGCAGGCCGGCGCATGGGGCTCGTCGGCCAGCCCCAGCTTCTGCAGGCCGGGCAGGAACTTCTCGAGGTGCTGGCGGCGGAAGTGGCGGAAGACATACTCCCGCGCGGTGTCCTCGCCGCGCCGCGTGACCAGCCCCAGGATGAGGGCCGTCATCAGCGCGTTGTAGAGCGTGCCGACCGCGCGATACGCGGCCAGCCCGCCACCAGACTCAGCCATTATGTCCGTCGACAAGGATCGCCCTGGACTTGCCGGCCTTGAGCCGCATCTCGAGCACCGGCTTGTATTCGGGCGAATCGTAGAAGCGCTCGGCGGCTTCGTAGCTCGGGAACTCCAGCACCACGACGCGCGGGGGCTGCCACCCACCTTCGAGCGTGCGCGTCTTGCCGCCGCGCACGATGAACTTGCCGCCGAACTTGGCGACCAGCCCCGGCGTGTGCTTGCGGTATTCGGCCATCAGGGCCTCGTC
>DATGZZ010000056.1:0-2462 GCA_035296945.1 Reyranella sp. | reverse complement strand
CGCCGAGCCGTGCATCGTGCAGCGGCGCTGCTGGGCGGCGCGCCGTGAAGAAGTGGACCCGGCGCATGGCGATCATCGGTGGCGTCGCCGGTGGTGGCCTGCTAGGCGTCGGCTTCTGGTTTGCCCGCGAGCGCGATCGCCTCGGCGAACGCACGCTGTTCAACGTAAGCCGAACGAGGCGGGCCTGAGTGGCTGGGTGAAGATCACGCGCGACAATGGCGTGGTGGTCGCCGTGCCGCGCGCCGAGATGGGGCAGGGCGTGCAGACCGCGTTTGCCATGCTGGTCGCCGAGGAGATGGACGCGCGCTGGAACCAGATGCGCGTCGAAGATCCGCCCGAGAACGGAGTCTATCGCAATGTCGACATCCTGATCGACGGCCTGCCTTTCTCGCCCGAGGAAGAGGGCACCGTCGTCGATATCGCGCATTGGATGGCGGGCAAGCTCGGCGGCGTGCTAGGCGTGCTGGCAACCGGTGGATCGACCAGCGTGCGCGACGCCTGGCATCCCATGCGCGTCGCGGGCGCGGTGGCGCGCGACCTGCTGCTGCGCGCGGCGAGCCGCAAGGCGTCCGTGCCGGTCGCCGAGCTCGTGGTCGTGGATGGCGAGGTGCGGCGCAAGAGCGGCGGGCGCGTCGCCACCTTCGGCGAACTGGTCGACCACGTCGGTGACCTGTCGTCGATGCCCGCGCCTGCGCTGAAGAAGCCGTCGGAGTTCAAGCTCATAGGCAAGCCGCTGTCGCGCCTCGACATCCCGGCCAAGGTGCTGGGGGTGGCGACCTTCGGCATCGATGTGCGCCGGCCCAATCTTCGTTACGCCGCGGTGTTGAACGCGCCGACCTTCGGCGGCGCGGCCACCGGCTTCAAGGTCAAGGGCAGCCTGCCCAAGGGCGTGGAGACCGTGATCATCGTGCCGGGCGGCGTCGCCGCGATCGGCACGAGCTGGTGGCGCGCCAACAAGCTTCTGCACGAAGGCGTCGAGGTGCAGTGGCAGCCGGGGCCCGAGCCCAACCTCGACAGCGCCACGCTGTGGCGGCGCTACGAGGGGCTGATGCAGGACGCCAAGCCGGCGCTAACGCGCACGCTGGGCGAGGAGAAGAAGCCCGCGACGGTGCGGCCGATCGAGGCGACCTACCGCGCGCCCTATCTGGCGCACACCACCATGGAGCCGATGAACTGCACGGCGCAGGTGACGCGGCAGGGCGACAAGAACGCCGTCGAAGTCTGGATGCCCAACCAGTCGCCGACCCTCATGAGGCTGATCGCCGGCAAGACGGCCGACGTGCCGCAGGCCCAGGTCACGGTGCGCACGACCTTCCTGGGCGGCGGCTTCGGCCGGCGCGCCGAGGTCGACCTGGTGCGCCAGGCCGTGACCTGCGCCATGGCGATGCCGGAGCGGCCCGTCCAGGTCCTGTGGTCGCGCGAGCAGGACGTCCGCCACGACTATTATCGGCCGATGGCGCTGGCGCGCTGGCGGGCCGAGCTCGACGTGTCGGGTGGCGCGCTGAAGCTGGTGAGCGTCGCCAAGCGCCAGGTCGCGCAATCGCCGGCCGATCAGTTTCCCGCGCGCGTGATCGGCCTGCCGTTGCAGGGCAAGCCCGAAGGCAACGCCGTCGAGAATCCGCCTTACGCCTTTCCGTTCTACAAGCTCGAGGCCGTTGTGCCCGACGGCTCGGTGCCGGTCGGCTTCTGGCGCTCGGTCGGCCATTCGCACACCGCCTTCTTCGACGAGAGCTTCGTCGACGAACTGGCGTCGGCCCTGAAGAAGGACCCGTTCGAGTTCCGCCGCGAGCTTCTGGCCAGGCAGCCGCGCCATCTGAAGGTGCTGGAGACGGCGGCGAAGGAGGCGGGCTGGGGGCAGCCGCTGCCGGCGGGATCGGGGCGCGGCATCGCCTTGCGTGCCTCGTTCGGCTCGATCGTGGCGCAGGTCGCCGAGGTCGTCGTGGCCGACGGCAATACCCTGCAGGTCAAGCGCGTCACCTGCGCCATCGATTGCGGTCCGGTAGTCAATCCCGCCATCGTGCGCGCGCAGATGGAGAGCGGCATCATCTACGGCCTTTCGGCCGCGCTCTACGGCGAGATCACGCTGGCCAACGGCGCCGTCGAGCAATCGAACTTCCCCGACTACGACGCCGTGCGCCTGGCCGATGCGCCGGCGATGACGGTGCATCTGGTCGACACCGGTTCGTCTTCCATCGGCGGCGTCGGCGAACCCGGCACCCCGCCGATCGCGCCGGCCGTTGCCAATGCAGTCTTTGCCGCCACGGGCAAGCGCCTGCGCTCACTGCCGCTGCGATTCGGCTAGTTGGAGCGCGGCATCTTCCGGCGCCAGCGCAGCGTGTCCTCGATCTGCGCGGCGAGATCGCGTTGGGGCGTCCAACCGAGCTCGCGCCTGGCCTTGCCAATGTCACCGACCAGCTTCGGCGAGTCGCCGGGACGGCGCGGCCCGACCGCGTGCGGCACGG
>DATGZZ010000055.1:0-4501 GCA_035296945.1 Reyranella sp. | reverse complement strand
CAGCAGCTTGTTGGCCGGCTGATCGTTGTGCAGCAGCGTCCATTCGATGCCGTGACGATCGAGCATGAGCCCGAGCGGATCGTCGCCGCGCAGCCTGGTTGCATCGGCATAGCGCTTGATGAAATCGCCGCCGAACAGCTCGCCGCGCCCGTCGATGAAGGTCGGGACCCCGGCATGGATCAGGAAGCCGCCAAAGTCGTAGTCGTTGAACACCCGACCTTGGAGCTTCTCGCGCTGGGCGAATTCGAGAGCGGCGACGGGCGTCGTGTCGGTCGGCGGCTGGATGTTGGCGAGCTTGATCATGCAGGCGGCGAACAGGGCGGCGAACGAGAGCGCGAGCGTGGTGCTGGACCGGCCGGCCGGCCGGGCGAGAAACGCGCTGCTGTCCGGCCGCAGGGACGGCCATTGCCGCGCCAGGATCGGCGCCAATACAAGCGGCGTCAGCACGGCCATCAGCTCGATGTTGCGCGCATGCTTCAGGAAGAGGTGCAGGAAGCCCAGCACCAGCAGCAGGCGCAGCACCGGCAGCTTGAGACCGCAGGCCAGCGCACCGAAGATCGCCGCCAACAGCATCAGCTCCTGCATCGGCAGGTTCTGGAAATCGGGCGACTGCCATTCCTTGATCAGGCTGAGCGCTTCGCCGAGGCCGAAGATGCGCAAGGTCACGAGCATCGATTCGGGGCCGTAGGGCGTGATGCAGGCGACCAGCACGGCCGCCACCCCGAACTTCAGCCATTCGACGAACAGGAACCGGCGCCGGGTGGCATCGCCTGCCGTCACGACGGCTTCGAGGGCGAAGAAGCCGCACAGCATCAGGCCGAGCGTGAAGCCGCCGTGCAGGTTGGCCCACAACAGCATCGCCAGCAGCAGCAACGGCTTTGGCGCGCGGCCTTGCTCGCTGGCGCGCACCAGGCCCGCGACCCACAGCACCAGGAATGGAAAGGCGAAAACGTGCGGCCGCGCCAGGAAGTGCGGGCCGCTCAGCACGATCGCGGCGACGGTGAACAACAGCGCCGGGAGCGGGCGAAGGTCGCGCAGCAGCAGGCGCAGCATCAGGGCGAAGGTCGCTGCGAGCGAAGCTGCTGAAAGCGCGGCGACGGCACCCCATCCGCCGCCGCGCTCGGCCAACGCCAACAGGATCTGCGAGAGCCACTCCTTCGCGATCCATGGCTGGCCAGTGAAAGTATGCGAATGGCTGTCGACGTGCGGCACCGCGCCGTTCTCGAGGATCCATTTGCCGATGGCGACGTGCCAGCGGCTGTCCGGATCGGCGAGCAAGGGCAGGCCGGTCGCGTTGAGGAGCAGGACGAACAAGCTCATGCCGACGATCAGCGGCCATGAGACCCGCCACGGGGACGCCAGGTTCCCGAGCGACGAGAGACGAAGGCGCGCGGCCAGCGCCGGTGAAAACACCGAAGGCGAAGTCGTCGTCATCTGCAGCACCCTGGCGCGTGGACGGCCGATGTCGCCGCTACAACTTGTTGCCGACGGTGGTGAAGGTGTTGGTGAGCTTGCCGCCCAGGGTCTTGGTTGCGGTGACCATGACGGTGGCGATCAAGCCGACGATGAGTCCGTACTCGAGGGCGGTGGCGCCGGAGTCGTCGCGGATGAAGCGTGAAAGAGTGGCATACATGATGGTAGTCCGCCTGTGTTGGTTGGGCGGTGCCAGAGGTGCCGGTCCATGAGGAACTGCGCCGCTGCCCGGGCCGGATATTCGCCGCAGGCGAGGGTCGGAACAATTCGGTCTGAAGGCCTAGAGTGGCGCAGCACCCATAGGCCGAACGGGCTAGGCCGGCGCCGGGCTAATTCAGGTCGGAGATCAGTTCGACGGCGGCCGCGCGAACCTGCAACGCTGCGGTCCTGGCGCGCTCGAACGCCGGCTGCACGCCTTGCCCGCTTCGGCACGCTTCTTCCAGCGCGCTGCACCTCTCCGACAGCGTCGGGAATCCGAGAACCGCCGCCAGCGACACCAACGCGTGCGCATGGCCGACCAGCTGTTTGTCGTCGCGCGTCGCCGGCCCCGCGCCAAAGGCCTCGTCGATTTGCGCCGTGAGCTTGGTCAGGCCGCGCAGGGCCCAGGGCCGGCCCATCAGATCGCACATTTCCTGGAAAGCCTGGCCGCCCGGCTTTTCCGCGGCGCCGGCCGGCGTCCCATCGGCATCGCAGGGCATCCAGGCATCGACTTTTGCCAGGAGCTCCGCCCTGGTGAACGGTTTGTCGATATGGTCGTTGACGCCGGCCGCCGCCAGCGATTGATCGTCGCCTGAGAAGGCGATGATGGGGATCGTCGATCGCGGCCCTTCGAGCGCTCGGATCCGCCGGGTCGCCGCCGCGCCCGTCATGACGGGCATGTGGGCGTCCATCAGGATGAGGTCGAAGTCAGCCTCGTCCAGCGCGGCCAGGGCCTCGGCGCCATTGCCGGCAAGAGCCACCTCGTATCCGGCCCGGACCAGGATCTTTCGCGTGAAGTCGCGAACGGCCTCCTGATCATCGACGACGAGGATTCGGCCCGGCATGGCTGCACCCCGCGGCCGTGCTCATGATTCCGGCTGGAGAAGCCGGCCACCCGCCACCGCGGCCGCCGTCCTGGTCCGCACCCCCAGGCTGCGGAACAGCGCGGCCATATGGACCTTCACCGTGCCCTCGCCGAGATCGAGATCGCGGGCGATCGCCTTGTTCGATTTTCCCTGCACCAGCAGTTCCAGGACGCCGCGCTGGCGCGGCGTCAGTATCGCCAGCGCAGCCTTCGGCGCCGGCGGCGCCGCCTCGCGCGTTGGCGCCGGCTGCCCCTGCGCCGGCAGGTCGGCGATCGACGGCGGGACGTAGATCACGCCGTCGAGGATGAGCTGCAGGGCATGGGCGAGGTCTGCCACGCCGAGCCCTTTGGGGACGTAGCCGTGCACGCCCGCCTCGAGCGCCGACAGAATGTCCTGCCGGTTCTTCGAGCTCGACACCACGGCCACCCGCAGCGTTTCGAAACAGTCCCGGACCGCCCGCAGATTGGCCGGACTTTCCATGCCGGGCATCGCCAGATCGAACAGGGACAGCGAGATATCGGGTCGAGCCGACAGCTTCTCGACGGCTTCGTCGAGCGATGCGGCCTGGACCACTTCCGCGAACTTGAGCTTGCTCGTCAGGATCGTGGCGAGCGCCATGCGGAAGAATTCGTCGTCGTCCGCGATCAGGGCAATCTTCTTCTGTGCCTTCATTTCAGCGTCGTCCGTCGATCGAAAATGCCACGCTCGGAGCAACTGCCACGATATCCCAGATCAGATCGAAAAGCGACGGGCACGCCCAGGCCGGAACGCCTGTCTAAGCCGCCTGGTCTAGCTCGCCGCAACGCCGACCTAGGTCGTCAGGTTGAATTGTTGAAATTCGTGGTTCGACGAATATGCAGCCCAACGCCGACAGCGGCGTGAGGGCCAAGCGGCCCGGTCAACACTCAGAAGGGATCATCTCATGTCTGGCATCTTCTCTCGCTTCATCCGCGACGACTCCGGCGCCACCGCCATCGAATACGGCCTGATCGCCGGCCTGATCGCGGTTGTCGTCGTCACCGCCATCACCACGATTGGCACCAAGCTGACCAACACCTTCAACAACATCGCCAACCAGCTGAAATAGGTCGGGACGTGACCGACTAAAGCTCAGGGCCTCGCGCCCTGAGCTGTCGGGGAGGACAAGAATGCTGGCGTTTCACGTCTCCCAAGCGGCAGCGGCCATCTTCGCCTTTGCCATGGTCTATGCCGGTCTGACGGACCTCACGACCATGCGGATCCGAAACAACCTTTGCCTCTGGTTGTTCGGCAGCTACGCGGCCCTGGCGCCGTTCGTCGGCTTCACGGTCGAGCAGATTGCCTGGAGTGCGGCGCTTGCCGCCGGGCTTCTCGCAGTGAGCTTCATTCTGTTTGCATTTGGCTGGATGGGCGGCGGCGACGGTAAGCTGCTGGCCGTCACGGCGTTGTGGCTGGGCGTCGACCATGCCCCGGCCTTCCTCATCTACACCGGCCTGTTCGGCGGCGCATTGACCCTTGCGGTCCTGCAGCTTCGGCTGGTCGGTCTGCCGGCGTTTCTCGGCAACAGGCCGTGGCTCACGCGGCTTCAATCGGACAATAGCGGCGTGCCCTATGGCGTCGCCATCACGCTCGCCGCCCTGGTCGTATTCCCGCAAACGCGCTGGTTCGGTCTCTAGGCCGGCGCCGTTTCTCCGGAGTTTGCCTTCATGTTCCGCATCATCATCCTTCTCGTGGCCTTGGTTGCCGGCGGCGGCGCCGCCTGGATCGCCTTCTCGATGCGCGGGGAGACGCCGGCTCCGGTCACTGTTCAGGAGGCGTCGCCTCCGGCGACCCTGGACGTCCTGGTCGCCACGACCGACCTCGCGCCTGGCCAGGTTCTCGCCAAGGAAAGCATGCGGTGGCAGTCCTGGCCGGAAAGCGCCGTGCTGCCCGCCTATGTCAGCCGCTCGACCCGCCCCGACGCCCTGGCGGGCATGGTGGGCGCG
>DATGZZ010000054.1:0-6025 GCA_035296945.1 Reyranella sp. | reverse complement strand
GGCAGCGGCCACCAGCCGGCGGAAGTCCTCCGGCGTGCCCAGCGCGGCATGGATCGCATCGTGGCCGCCGTCGCGGGCACCGATGGCATAGGGGCTGCCGGGATCATCAGGTGCGGGCTTCAGGGAATTGTTGCGGCCCTTTCGATTGGTCGTACCGATGGGATGGATGGGCGGGAAATAAAGGACGTCGAACCCCATGTCGCGAACCCGCGGCAGATGGGCAACGACGTCGTTGAAGGTCCCCAGCGAGCGCGGGAAGAGCTCGTACCAGCTCGCGAATTCCGCCTGCGGCCGCTCGACCTCGACGGCGATCTCGGGGTGCCGGCAAGGCAGATGACGACCCTCTGTCGCGGCGACCAGATGGTGCGTTTCGGCAGCTGTCAGCAGACGGACAGCGGCCTCTGCGTCAGCACGATCCAGCTTGGCGACGAGCTCGCCAAGGCCCAGCCGGCGCAGATAGGCGGCGGCATCGGCGATGTCGACGGCGACATCGACACCGGCGCGGCTCTTGACCTCGAGCGCGTGGCTCAGGCTGCCGAACTCATCGCGCCAGGCTTCGATGGTGTAGAAATGCCGGCCGACACGCTGAGGCACCATGGTGCCGCGCCAGCGGTCGTTGCCGAGCGGAGTCATGGCCGAGCGCCGCCACTCCGACTTACCGGCTTCGCGCCACAGCAGCTCCGCCGCCAGAACGTCGTGACCGTCGGCGAAGATGTCGGCCTCCACCGCGATCGGCCGGCCGATGATGCGGCGAACCGCGAAGCCCGGCGCCTTCGGGGCGACGCGATCTATCACCACCGGAGAGCGGGTTGTCGCGGCGCTGGCCGAGGGCGCTTGCTTGCTTTTTACCGGATCGACAGCGTCGAGCTCAGCCATCAGCACTTCACCTGCCTGCAGGCGATCGGGCACCGATCGTCCGTCGAGCAGACGAGGTTCACCCAGCATGGCGCCCGCGCCCGGATCGAGCGGATCGAGGCTCACCGGGACGGCCTGGTCCCTGGCCAAGTCGTTGTTGATCAGCACGACAAGTCCGTGCTGCGCCTGCCGCGGATCGGCCGCGTCGAGACGTGCCAGCGCGGTCACTGCCGCCGACGATCCTGTCAGGCGGCGAACCGCCTTCGTCGCCCGCCAGTCGCGGCCGAGATCGGCTGCCGCTTGTCGGATCTCGCCTTCAACGTCGGCGGCAAATCCTTCCGGCAGGAACAGGCCGTCGGTCGTGGCGACGGCGAGCCGCAATGCACGACGCCGCGCGACGGCATCGGCCGGCAGGCTGCGCGCTTCTGCGACGACCCCGATGGCCGGTGCAATACGGGCGAGTGCATCGAGTTCCTCAACGTACCACGCGGCACTTCCATCCCACCACGCGGTGGACGCGAAGACGCCGTCGAGACCCGCCCCCGCCAGTTCGCTGTGCCGCGACCAGGCGAGACCAGGTGTCCACGCCCACAAGGCACAATCGGTTTCGCGTCGGGTCGCGGCAGCGATCGCACGCAAGGCACCGGCCGGCAGAAGACCGAGACCCAACAAGCGGAAGGCCGCTGCTCCGGCATTGGCCAATCGCACAAGGTGCGAAGCCCACCAGGATGCTATCCGGTCGGCGTCGGGCCGCACCGTGACGGCGTGGGTGATGGAACTGTCGAGGCGCGGATCGACGACATCGCTTGCATACCGGCGCTCGAACAGATCTCCGGCCTGGTGGGCGCTCGCCCCGTCAAACGCCAGCCGGTCGAGGACAACGTCGAGGCAAAGGCGCAAACCGCGCCGTTCGCATAGCGTGGCTATCTCCTGGACCGCTTGTTCGATCGAACCGCCGATCCCCAGCCTGGGATTCGGTTTTGCCAGATCGCTGATCAGCGCCGGGTCGTTGCGTCGCGCCAGGAAGGGACTGAGACACACATGATCGAGACCCAAATCGGCGGCTCGGGCCAAGCGTGACTGCCAATCACCGCCGCCGTGAAGATCATCGACATGACAAATTGCAGGCGCCCGCACCTGCAGGCGCCCACGCGCCTCTCCCACCCCGGCCGGCCCGGCCGTGGACTTCAAGCACCTGCCCATTCATTAGAAACCGCTGAACCCGCAACAGGTTGCGAGAAATGATCGCGATTCAGGGATTTATGAGACGATTTCAATATCTCGCGGGCCGGTCGCCACTCCGGCTGGCCATGTGGTTGCTACCTACGCACCGTGAGGTCTATGGCCGCTGCTTTCGGATTTCCGCTCCTTGGGTTTCTCTCCCCTTTCGGCTCCCGTGCGTTTAGCTGCGTGTCTGCATTCCACGCCGCCGCGAGTGTCGAATATTTTACATGCCGCGAGCGGCTTGCCTACGTGGAAATCCGCGAGGTCAGAGGAAGGTAACGCGCGCCTCGCGCCCCAGCATCTCGGGGAAAGTGACGCCATCGTCGGCCTGGATCTCGACCTCGATCTGGCGGACGTTGGCCACGCCGAGATCGGCTTCGCTGCGCTTCTCGCGCTTCACCGACATCGGGTCGATGGCGATCTTGCCCTTGTATACGGTGGGGCTGCCGCGGAAGGTCACCTCGACCGGTGCACCCACCTTCAGGCGGGGCAGATGCAGCTCGTCGACCGTCGCAAAGACACGCAATTGCTTCATGTCGACGACCTTGGCGATACCGATGCCCGATGCCATTTCGCCCTGGCGCGAATTGATCTGGGTCACGACGCCGTCGATCGGCGAGCGAACGAGGGACTCCTCGACAAGGCGCAACGCCTGTTCGACCCCCGCCTTGAGCCTGATGATATCCACGGCATTCTGGTCGAGGTCGATGGCCAGCCGGCGCTTGCTGAGTTCGAGGCTGGCCCGCTGGTTCTTGAGGTTCTGCTCGGCCAACCAGACTTCCAGTTCCTTTTCCTCGGGCGGCTTGCCGGAGCGGTTGCGCAGCATGGTCGACAGCCGGTCGCTCTCGATTGCCGATTTCAGAGCATCCTCCTGGAGCTGGATGTCGACGACACGCGTTCCTTTCAGGATGGTCTCGCGCATCCGCTCCGTCTTCAGGAGGTTGTTCTCGGCGATCTTCAAGTTGACCTCGGCCGCGGGATAATTGCCCATCACGGCGATGATCTCGTCACGCTTGACGGTCTGCCCTTCCTTGATACGCAGTTCCTTCAGCACCATACCGCCGTTGGGATCGTTGGCGATCATCACCGTGCCGGCCGGAGCCTCGGTATAGCCGCGCGCGATCAGCGGCCCGCTGGTCTGCAGCGCCGACGTCGTGCCATTGGCGGCCTGCTGGCTGCGGGCGATCCATGCCGCAGCCACGGCAATGGCCACCACCGCGACCGTCCCGCTCATGATCCGTTTCATCGTTCCGTTCGTCGCCACTGACCGCTGCCTGTCCCGTCCCCATCGCAGGGGCAACATTTGCGCAAAAATTGATTATCTTTCAATGGGGTCGACGCCCAATCACCGCCAATATGACGGTCTATTGTGGCCAAATTCGACGGATCGGACCCTCTTTGACCTGACCCTTCATCATCGCCCATGAGCCGCGAGCCTATGACGCAGGCACGATGCTCCTATTTTGTCGCCTTGTCGAAGGCGAGGCCGAAGCCAAGTAGCGGCACGTCGATGTTGATCGTGCGCTTGTTGGTATCCTGGAGCGCGATCTTGAGCGTCGTGCCGCTCCGCAGCGACGCCAGCAAGGGATCCTTCAGGGGCACGTTGACGATGCAGCCGGCGTTGGTGCAGGTCTGCACCGGCAGGCGTTCCACGGCGCCGTTGTCGACCTTGAGCTGGACCGGCTCGGTCAGGCTGATGCCCAGCGGAAGCTGGATGGTGAGGGCTGGCGCCTTGGTCTCCGGCGCAATGCGCGCGGTGAGCTGCGCCACGAGCTGCTTGTCCTCGCGATTGATCATCTGCTGGATGGCGCGGCATTCCAGGACCTTGCCGTCGCTGGTGCACTCGACCCGCCAGCCGGCGACGGTGTCCTGGGCGGACGATGGCGCCGCAACCCCAAACCCAGCGACAAGCGATATGACAATCGCCAGAACGCGACGGCTACCTGATCTCATGCCTTAGGCTCCCTAGGACGCGATAATCGCCAAGTCCCGTCCGGATGCAAGAGGGCGGCGCTACATCTTCAGCAGCCATGCCTCGACTCTGCCCTTGCCCTTGACCTCGATCTCGCCGCGCGGCTCGAACACGAACTCGTCCTTTAGCTTCTCGTAGACCGGCCGCGTCACCTGGATCATGTCGGGCACGCCGCCCGACTCCATACGGCTCGCCAGGTTCACCGTGTCGCCCCACAGGTCGTAGATGTACTTGCTCTTGCCGATGACGCCGGCCACCACCGGCCCGCTGTTGATGCCGACCCTGAGCGTCATCGAGACCTTGTTTTCCATGGCATGCTCGCGGGTGATGTGGACCATGCGGATGGCCATGCGCACCATGCGCGCGGCGTGGTCGGGCACCTCCACCGGCAGGCCGCATACCGCCATGTAGGCGTCGCCCACGGTCTTGATCTTCTCGATGCCGAGTTCCCGCGCGGCCTCGTCGAAGCGGCTGAACAGGCCGTTCAGCAGAGTGACGACCTCGGCCGGGGGCATGTCCGACGACATCTGGGTGAAGCCGACGATGTCGGCGAACGCAACCGTGACCTCGGCGAAGCCGTCGGCGATACCTTTCTCGCCGCCACGCAGGCGGTTGGCGATCGGAGCCGGCAGGACGTTCAGCAGCAGCTCCTCGTTCTCGCGGTTCTTGCCCTCGATCACCACGTTCTTCTCGTTGATCTCGTCGACCATGCCGTTGAAGGCAAGGCAAAGCTGGCCGATCTCGTCGCGGGTGCGCACCGGGACGTGGGCATTGTGGTCGCCAGCGGCGAAGCGGCGGACTCCCGCGGTGAGCTCGCGCAAGGGGCCGAGCAGCGAACGCGACAGCCAGGCGCCGGTCAGGACCACCACTATCAGCGCCAGAACGCCCACGATGATGAGATCGCGCTCCAGCCGCTTGACCGGCGCAAAGGCTTCCGAGGAGTCGATCTTGGCGATCAGAGCCCATTTGACGCCGGACACCCGCACCGGCCCCCACGAGGCCAGCGTGGGAATGCCACGATAGCCCAGGATTTCGCCCGTGCCCTCGACGCCGCCCAAGGCGGCGCGGCTTGCCGTGGTGTCGACGCGCTGCTGCAGCACCGGCGTGCCGTAGCGGCGGATGTCCTCGATGTCGTGCTCCGTGGTCTGGCCGCCCTTCAGCTGCTCGAAATAGAGGTCGCGATTCTCGAAGAACATGCGAGGGCTGGAGCGGAGCAGGTAGTCAGGACCGACCAGGTAGGCCTCGCCGGTGGCGCCCAAGCCCTCGTGGCGCCAACGCCGGTTGCTGGTGACGATCCTGTCGACTTCGTCGATCGAGAGCTGGGCCACCAGCACGCCGATCACCACGCCCTGGTCGATCACCGGCGCCGCCATGAAGGCCTGCGGTGAGCCGTTGGACGGCAGGTAGTCGGCGAAATCCTCGAGGCAGGTCGCCGAGGGATCCGGCGCCTGGCCGCAGCGCGCGGCGGCGGCGGCGAGGTTGGAGTCCCGGTATGGGCCGGCGCGCAGCGAGGTGCCGAACTCGGCTTCCTTCTCGACCGAATAGATGATGCGGCTGCTGCGATGGTCGACCAGCAGGAAGTCGGTGAAGCTCAGCGTCGACGCCGCCGTGCGCATCAGTGGATGGTAGGTCGCGTGCAGCTTGTTGTAGGTACCGCCGGCGGCATGATCGTCGACCAGTTTGCGCCGGTCCTTGGGGTAAGGATTGTCGACGATGTACCAGTCCTGCAGGAAATACGGCGCCGAGCCGACCGGCAGGAAGTCGTCGATCGGCGTCTTGTCGCCGAGCAGGCGGCGCACCCTGGGCATGTAATCGGTTTCGTACCAGTTGACGACGCGCTTGCGGACCTCGTCGGGCACCGGCCGGGCGTCGAGCTCGTCGACCGCCTCGCGGAAGCTGCGCATGGCGTCGACCACCATCTTGGAGTGGGCGAGCAGGCGCATCTCGGCGCGGATGCTGCGGATGTAGATCTCG